>JASIKV010000069.1 GCA_030049455.1 Terriglobia bacterium | reverse complement strand
TTTCCGCAGGCCGATTCGTGACTGCTGTTCTCGCCGGCCCCACCGCGTTCTACCTGATCAGCAACCTCGGCGTATGGCTGAGTTTCCAGATGTATCCCGCAAGCCTTACCGGACTTGTTGAGTGCTACATTGCAGGCCTTCCTTTCTATGGCCGGACTTTGTTGAGCGGCGTGATTTTCAGCGTGGTATTTTTTGGTGCGCACGAGTACTACCAGAGGCGCTTCGTCGCCGGCCCGCAATACGCTGCGGCCGCCAACCAATAGCTTGCAGGCTGAGTTACAGACCAGAATGAGCCTTCACCCGGGCGCGCATCGAGTTACACAAAGGCAATCCTCTCGGTGGCTCTCCGTGTGCTCTGTGGTGAATCTTTTCCCCTGGCGACATGCGGCAACCGCCAATGATTATCCCCGATGAGTAACGGTACAAGAAAATGAAGATCTGTTCCTTCCTGCCCTCCGCTACGGAGATCCTTTTCGCCCTGGGGCTGGACGATTCAATCGTCGGGGTCACCTTTGAGTGCAATTACCCGCCTCGGGCGCGCTCGAAGCGAGTGGTGGTGAATGCCAAGATCCCCCCGGGGCTTTCGGCTGCACAAATCGACGAGGAGGTGGCCAGCTACGTTGCACGCGGCGAAAGCATTTACAGGATTGACGCGGACGCATTGAGGGAAATCCAGCCGGATCTGATCATCACGCAGGATTTGTGTCACGTCTGCGCGGCTTCTTCGGACGATCTCGCTGCCATTCTGGAATCCCACCTGCCGCACACCAAGGTCATGTCGCTCAATCCCCACAATCTGGAAGAGGTGTGGAACGATATCCTGACCGTGGGTGATGCGACTGGCCGCTGGCCGCAAGCGGAGGCCCTGGTCTCTGATATCCAGGCGCGCATGGCCAAACTGCGGCATGAGACCCGTCGCCAGCCGCCTCTGCGCGTGCTGTTCCTGGAATGGCTCGACCCGCCCTATGCCGCTGGGCACTGGGTTCCGGAGATGGTGGCGCTCGCAGGCGGAGAAGATTTACTGGGGGTATACAACAAGCCCGGCTTCCGCGTGAGTTGGGAGAGTGTGCTGCGGACCCAGCCGGATGTGGTAATCGTCTCACCCTGCGGCTACGACGAAAGCCAGGCGCGTGCGGAATTGAATCAGTTCCAATTTCCTGAAGGTTGGGAAGACCTTCCCGCCGTCCAGCTCGGTCACGTGTTTCCCGTCGATGCGCAAAGCTATTTTGCCCGCCCTGGTCCAAGATTGGCCGAGGGGACGGAACTGCTTGCCAACATATTCTCCTCGCTGTTAACCGCCGAGCCGAAAAGATAAGAGCGCAGTCTCGCCCTAGAAATCGAGCAGCCAGTGATATTCCCGCAGCAGCATCACGATGATTCCCAGTACCGTCAGTTCCACGGTCAGGATGGTGATGCGCCGCGTGAGGGCTGGATTTTTCGCCTCGCGCTGAATGATGGGCAGGTTGATGAGTGCGCTGGTCAGTGACGCGAGCACAACTCCCGTGCCTGCCAGTCCCGGCGCCATCTGCCCCTGGGCCACCATATTGGCCGCGGCAGCGGAGGTGCTGGCGCTGCTCACCAGTCCCCCCAGGATACTGATCGCCAGGAATCCGAATTTGCCCAGGTAGCGGACGCCCAGCGTGGAAGCGACCTGGATCAGCAGGAAAAGCAGCGCAAACCTCAGCACGTGGCCTATGGAGACCGGCAGTTCGAGGTGAATTTCCGCCGGGGTGTCCTTGCTGCGCGCACGTGCCCGCTGGACCAGAATCAATGTGCCGATCGCCATCACCAGCAGCGGAGCGGCGGCGCTGGCCACCGCGGACGGTGCGAATATCGCCAGGATCGCCAAGTTGCGCGAAAACATGGCGAGAATCGTGAGCAGCAGGGCTGCCACCGCCACTCCTATGGGCGTGTCTGCCGCACCAAAGGGCCTGGCCAATTCCGCAGCCGCGGCGGTGCTGTTTACCAGGCCCCCCAAGAATCCGCTCAGATAAACTCCTCGCGTTCCATAGAGCTTCAGCAGCACATAGTTCACAAATCCCAGCCCGGCAATCACAATCACGATCACCCAGGCGGCACGCGGGTTGATCAGCTCCCAGGGATCAATGAATCGGTTGGGCATGATGGGATAAATGACAAATCCGATCAGAACCAGCAGGACGGCGCTGCGAATTTCCACCAGCGTCAGCCCGCCCGCAAATTTCTTGAGCTCGACTTTCCATGCCAGCAGCATGGTGATGAGGACCGCGGCGGCTACCGGCGTAAAAACATGGCCGATGCCCACCAGGTATCCGGCTACGAAAACCAGCAGCACGGCCATGGAGGTGGTCAGCTCCGGCGGGCGGGAAGCGATAAAATTCCGCACGTCATTCGACGCCAAGAGCAGCAGTACTCCGGCAAATGCCACGACCGCCAGCCCCACGGGCATGTGCGCGCTGAGCATTCCCAGCACGGAGACAAAAGCGAAAATGCGGAGACCAAACTCCTTGTTCGCCCATTCGCGCTCGATCCCCACCAGCATCCCGATGCAAAGCGACGCGGCAAACTGCACAGCGATAATCGCCGTGGGGATTCGGAGAGTTACCGTGTTGGGTTCCTGCCAGTAAACCACTGACTGTTCCGTCCAGGGGCGCTTCCTTCGCCCGCGCTGTCCTGAGCCGCATGAGCTCTTCAAGACAAAATCAGTCTGCACTTCTTCGCGAGGGGGCGCAATCGAAACGTTTCCGAAAATTGACACATTTTCGAGCGTGTGTTACGTTGGAAATCACGGTGCGGTTGGCAGTTCGGCCTGAATTGCGCGCGCCGGCTGAGGTGCCCTCATCGATATGGGTAATTCTGATCGTTTCTTCTTTGACCGCTTTGGGCTGACACAGGCAAATCTCTCAGAATATCTGGCGGCGGCGCTCTCCGAGGGCGGGGAATACGCCGACCTGTATTTTGAGCACACCACATCGTCCTCGCTGCTGGTCGATGAGTCGCTGGTGAAGACGGCGACGGAAGGAATCTCGATGGGGTGCGGCATTCGCGTGGTGGCGGGCGAACAGACCGGCTACGCCTACACGGATGATCTCGCGCCGGAGAAGATTCTGAAAGCTGCGCGCATCGCCGCGCGAATTGCCAGCGGCCCGGCGCGCGTTTCGACCGTTGGCTTGAGCGCGATTGATGCTCACCACGATTTCTATCCGGTTGCCAACCCCTCAACGGATCGAGAATTGTCAGACAAATTGGGGATGGCAGTGCGCGCCGACGTCGCCGCGCGCGCTTATGACCCGCGCATCAAGCAGGTTCGAGTCACTTACGGCGACCAAATTCGCCACGTGCTGATTGCCGGTTCGGACGGCCGCGTGGTGACGGATTTCCAGCCGCTTGTGCGCCTGAACGTCTTTACGATTGCTCAGGACGGGTCGAAACTCCAGTCCGGCTCGAACGGAGGCGGGGGGCGCGTGGGCCTGGAATTCTTTTCCGGCGAGCGCGACCCGGAGCACTTTGCCAAGGAAGCCGCTCGTCAGGCGATCGTGCAACTGGAAGCGCGCGAAGCTCCGGCGGGTGAAATGGAAGTGGTGCTGGGTCCCGGCTGGCCGGGGATTCTGCTGCACGAAGCCATCGGACATGGCCTGGAAGCCGATTTCAACCGCAAGGGCATCTCGGCGTTCAGCGGACGCATGGGCCAGCGCGTGGCTTCCGACATCTGCACTGTGGTGGACGACGGAACCATTCCCTCGCGCCGCGGCTCGATCAACGTGGACGATGAAGGTGAGCTCACGCAAAAGACCGTGCTGATTGAAAACGGCATCCTGCGAGCTTATTTGCAGGACAAACTGAGTTCTGATATTACGAAAACCACGCGAACTGGAAACGGGCGGCGGGAAAGTTACGAGCACATTCCCATGCCGCGTATGACCAACACCTACATGCTTGCCGGCAACGATCAGCCCGGCGACATTATTCGCTCCGTCAAGCACGGCCTGTA
>JASIKV010000519.1 GCA_030049455.1 Terriglobia bacterium | reverse complement strand
CGCCATCGCCCTCAGCCCGCTGGTGTTCATCAATCCGCCGGGCGTTCGCGCGCCGCGGCCTTATCCAGGGCAATACACCTATCCCGATTTGAAATCGGTCAATACCACCAGCTACCGGCAATTTCATCCGGAGGGCTTCAGCGCCGAGGCGATTCAATTTGAAACCGAGCACACGATGTTTGCAACCGGCGCGGACGCCAAGATTCGATTCTCGCTCTCGAACCCCACGGACGCCGCGTGGCAGCAGGTTTCGGTCGATGCGCGCCTGCTCGATTCGCAGGGAAAGGAGCTTTCCCGGCACTCGCTGGTTGGACGCGCCGACCTGCTTCCGCGCGCGCCGGCGCTGAAACAGGAAGCCACTTTTTCGCTTCCAACCGACGCCGGGATCTATCGCGTCGCCCTGCAAATCCTGGACGCCGCCGGACACACTCTTGCCTCCAACCAGCTTGAGCTCGGCGTCAACCCGCTGCCGCAATCGGTGCTGGTCTTCTGCGCTCACGAGGATGATGATGGGACGCAGATGGGCTTCATCCGCGCGCTTGCGGAAAACCAGATTCCCGTGCACATGGTTTATTTCACCAGCGGCGACGCGGGCTCGTGCGACCGCTACTTTGAGCACTCGTGCGGCCCGGCGGAGGCCCTGAATTTCGGCGCCGTGCGCATGCAGGAAGCGCGCGCGGCCATGGGCCACCTGGGCGTGCCGCCGGAGAACATTATTTTCCTGGGGCTGCCCGACGGCGGCACGGGCAAGATCTGGTATGAGCACCTGAGCTCGAGCGATCCCTACCTTGCCGTGCTGCTGGCCAGCGACCACGCTCCCTACGACGAAATTTTCCGGCCCAACCTGCCCTATGCGCGCGACTCCGTGGTCGAGGCAACCGAAGAGATCATCCGGAAATTTCAGCCGCAAGTCATCTTCACCGTACATCCGCCGGCCGAAGGCCACATCGACCACATCGTGAACAATTATTTTGTGGTGAAAGCAATGCAGAATCTGGCGCGCGCCGGCACGCTGCCGCCCGGCCTGGAGCTGCGCGTGGACCGTATCTTCAATCCCCGCGAGCATCCTGCAACGCCCTATCATTATGAAGACCACGAATTCTACGTATCCGGTAATGCCACGGCCCTCGCGCAGGAGGCGGGGTGGTTCTACCAGTCGCAGGGCGGCAATAAGTCGGAAGGCAATATTCGCGATTGGAGTCAACTGCGGCGCACCCAAGGCTATCGCAAAGTGCTAGACTGGAATGAGCATGAGGGTTGGAATGAAAAAGAGTGAAGGGTTTGTGGCCCCAGGCGTCCGCGCTACGACCATCAAAAACTCTCGCCGCTAAACAATAATCACTCTATGAAGGAAGACACCGATCAACCCGCGCCCAACGCTGTGACGCCGGATTCCTCGGTTCAGGTGGCGGAACCTCCTACTGAGCCGTTTGCATGCCCGGCATGCGGACAGATGCTCGCTCCCTCCTGCCGAGTTTGCGTGGCTTGTAAGCGCGTCATCGATCCAGCGGAGATTGCCCGCGCGCAATTCGTGCAGGCCGCACCGGCTCCTGTGGAAAGCGTGCGGCCCAAACTTCCGCCCGTGCGCTTTTCCTGGCCGTTTTTCTTTCTGGTGTTCGGCGTCTCGTGCTTCCTGGTGGTCATCCTTCAGGGACTGTGGACGGACCAGCAGAGGGTTCTGCTGGTGATGGGGGGATTGCAAACCCTTGCCGGCGTTTGGGTATTTTTCGATGCGCTTCACCACGGCGTCCCCAAGCCCTTGCGCTGGTCCATCGGCTCGATGCTGCTGCCGCTGGTGATTTTCCCCTGGTACCTGTCGCGGCGCCGAACTCCCCAGGCACCTGTGCCGTTTCTGGAGGGTGGGCCGGTGATTCGGCTGGTCATCCTGGCCCTGCTCTTGTTTTTTCTTGCGAACCTGATCTTCTACTTCGTGCAAGGCCCTCCGCCTGCAACTAATCCGGCAAAACCCGTCAATGAACAGAAGAGCGGCGGTACGCGGGCCGCGCTTTAGCATTCTTATTCCTGAAGGAATTGAAGAGGGCGAATCGGGCCGGGACCCTCAAGCCGTAACCAGCGCCCCATCCGATGCCTGGCAGATGTAAGTTTTTCCCGACAAAGTCCCTGCGCCCCGATAACCCTTTTCCACTGCCTGAACAAAGCCTTCCGCGGCGCCGGCGCGCACCAGGTTCACCGTGCATCCGCCAAAGCCCGCGCCGGTCATGCGCGCTCCCAGAATCCCCTTCTGCGCGCGGGCAAGCTCAACCAGTTTGTCAAGTTCAGGCGAGCTAACCTCGTAATCCTTACGCAGACTTTCGTGCGATTCATTCATCAGCTCGCCGAACCGCTCCAGGTGGCCGCCTTGCAGCGCCTTGACGGCCTCCAGCGTGCGCTGATTTTCTGAAACCACGTGGTGGGCGCGCCGCCACAGCAAGTTGTCCATCGCACCGCGGGCGGCGTCCAGGTCGGAAGGCTGAACGTCACGAAGAGATTTCACCGGCAGCCCGGTGGCGGCGATTTTCGCCACGGCTTCGCGGCACTGCTTCAGCCGAATTTCATATTCCGATTGCGCCAGCGCACGCTTCACTCCTGAATCGCACACCACAATCCGCACATCGGCGCCAAGCGGCACGTGGCGATAGCTCAGGTCGCGGCAATCGAGAAAGAGCGCGTGGTCGCGCCGGCCGAGCGCCGAGATGAACTGGTCCATGATTCCGCAGGGCACGCCGACAAAATCATTCTCAGCGCGTTTGGCCAGTTTGATTGCGTAAATGGGGTCGAGACCAAGTCCGAGAAGCTGGTTCCAAAATGCCGTCGCGCCCACTTCCACCGCCGCAGACGAGCTCAGGCCGGCCTCGCGGGGAACATCGCCGCCAAAGGCAATCTCAGCACCGGTCAGGCGGTCACCATCGGCCTCCAGGAACTTCGTGACGCCGCGAAGGTAATTGCTCCAAGTGTGTTGGCTGTCCTTTTGAATGTCGTCCAGGTTAAATTCCGCGGTGGCGTTGAAATCTTCGGAAAAAACGCGCACACGGCGGTCCGCCCGGCGTCGGCCAGCATAAGTCACTGCGCGATCGATCGCCGCGGGCAAAACGAATCCGTCGTTGTAATCGGTGTGCTCGCCAATCAGATTCACGCGGCCGGGAGCGCGCACGACGATCTCCGGCGGTGCGCCAAAAATCCTGCGAAATGTTTCCTCCATCATTCGATACCCTGCGCCGGCAATTCCTCGCGCCGCACCGGCCGGACCGCACGCAGCTCCGCGGCTTTTTCCTCTGCCAGCGAGTCGTTCAGAAATGTTCCTGACCCCGTCTCCACACTCGCCAGATACTTTAACTTTTCCTTGCTGCGATGCGGCGGATAGAATTCAATGTGGAAATGGAAGTACGGGTAACGACCGCGCGCGGGCGCCTGGTGCAGCAGCATCATATAGGGAAACGACGTTTCGTAGAGGTTGTCATATTTCAACGTGACCCACTTGAGGATTTCAGCGAGCCCCCGCTCTTCTGATGGTCGAAAATGCTCCAGTGTGCCCAGGTGGCGGCGCGAGAAAATATGAACCTCGTACGGCCAGCGGGCATAAAAGGGAATGAACGCGGTGAATGCTGCGTTTTCCGCGATGATGCGCCGGCCGGCACGGCGCTCCTTCTTCAGAATATCGCAGTAAAGGCAACGGCGGAGGCGCCGGCAATGAGCCCGAGCGGCCGCCAACTCCTTTTCAATACGTGGCGGAATGAATGGAAACGCATAGACCTGCCCGTGCGGGTGGGGCATGGTCACACCGATCACGGCGCCCTTATTCTCAAAGATCAAAACATAGCGAATTCCCGGCGTGCCTTTCAGCTCCAGAAAACGGCTGCGCCACAAGCGCACCAGTTTGACAAGGTGATCGACTGGAAGGTGCGGCAGCGAGGCGTGATGGTTTGGACTGTAAAGCACCACATCGCATTTGCCAAGCGACGGACGAACTTTGTAGAAGTCATCTCCTTCAATCGCCGGCTGCGGTGGCGGGACGGTGAAGGCTGGAAAGTCGTTAGGATAAATCAGGACGTCATAATCTTCTGGCACGCGCCCGGAGCCCGGGCAGAACGGGCACCAGTCCCGCGGCATCTGCGGCCTCCCCTGGCGATGCGAGGCCGTTGAGACCCATTCGAGCAGCGTGGGATTCCAGCGAAGTTCCGTCATGTCAGCGCAAAGCATTATACGGCCTCTCGAAGCAAACGCGCGACCACACCCGACTTCTCCACTGGACCTTGTGTATAATCCTTGCCGGCAATGGCATTGACCCCAGGCGCGAAAATCGGCCCTTACGAGATTCTGTCAGCCCTTGGCGCGGGCGGAATGGGGGAGGTTTATCGTGCGCGCGACAGCAAGTTGAACCGCGAAGTGGCGCTGAAGGTGCTGCCGGAGGCTGTGGCCGCCGACGCTGAGCGCCTGGCGCGCTTCCAGCGCGAGGCGCAAGTGCTGGCCTCGCTGAATCACACGCACATCGCGGCCATTTACGGCCTGGAGGAATCCAGCGCCGCGCGCGCGCTGGTGATGGAGTTGGTGGACGGCCCCACTCTTGCCGATCGCATCGAGCAAGGCCACCTGCCGCTCGAAGAAGTTCTAGCCATTGCCTGCGACATCGCTGAGGGGCTTGAGTACGCGCACGAAAAAGGAATTGTCCACCGCGATTTGAAGCCCGCGAATGTGAAAGTCACGCCCGAGGGGTGCGCGAAGATTCTCGACTTCGGCCTAGCCAAGGCGCTCGACCCCTTGCTTGCGCCAGCTTCATCTTCCACGCCGGGATCTTCGCCGCTGCAAAATTCTCCCACCATCACCATGGCCGGGGCGGCGACACAGGCGGGAATGATTCTGGGTACGGCTGCCTACATGAGCCCCGAGCAGGCCAAGGGAAAGCCTGTTGACCGCCGCGCAGACATATGGGCGTTCGGCTGCATTCTCTACGAAATGCTGACCCGCAAACCGACTTTTGATGGTGACACCACCTCAGACGTTCTGGCCGCGGTCATTCGCGGCGAGCCCGATTGGAGCGAGTTGCCGCGTGAAGTTCCTGCGAAGGTTTGTGAGCTCATGCAGCGCTGCATGAAAAAAGACACGAAGCAGCGCCTGCAAGCCATTGGCGACGCGCGCATCGCGATTGAGGAAGTGCTATCCGGCAGTGGCACGGGCGTCGTAACTGTGGATTTACCTGGAACACACGCCCAGGCCATGAAAGTTGGCGCGATGCGACGTTCGGGAGTCTTGCTTCCTGCCGTGATCGTTGCCCTCATTCTGGGTCTCGGCATCGGCTGGTGGGCACGCGCCCACCGCTCACCGTCGATTCCCATCTGGAGCGGCCAGCGCCTGGGAGGTCCGAGCATGGCCATGGGGCCACGCATTTCTCCCGACGGACGCACGTTGGCTTTTCAGGCCATGGTGGACGGC
>JASIKV010000518.1 GCA_030049455.1 Terriglobia bacterium | reverse complement strand
AAAGTGGCTTGGGAAAAAGCGAACGGCGGGATCGTCTTGACGCTTCCTGCCGGTCCGCCCGATCCGCTGGATGAGGTCGTGGAAGTGGAATTCTAAGTGATCCCACGCTCGGGGGGCATCTGGCGCTCAAACTGCCTTAGATCCCAGTAATCGCGCCAGGCGTAAATCTTGCCGTCGCGTAATTCGAAAATGCCCATGCAAGGCACGCGGATACGCGCCCCGCGAACCGTGAAGTTATCGATCCGCTCGGTCAGCACAAGGTCCCCGTCTGCCACGATGTGGAGAATTTCCCAGGGAAGCGCCTGCATGGCCTGGGCGCCGCGGCGCAGCGTTTCGCGAATGGCGTCACGCCCTTTCACCGGCGGCCAGGGTGAATTCCACCAGACAGCGTCGTCCGTAAAATAGCCGGCGAATTCGTCGGGATCGGCGCGGACGCATGCCTCAATGAATCTGCGGATGAATTTGATGCTTTCGCTCGTTTCCATAGGCGCACTTCAGTTCGGAATTCTCCGTGGGGCCGGAAATTAAGAAAACTCGGGCTTTAATCGCAGGAGTTACCCGCCGGCGATGGCGCCGATCACCATAAAAGGCTCGGCGC
The DNA here is from genome assembly GCA_030049455.1 of Terriglobia bacterium. Lineage (GTDB taxonomy): Bacteria > Acidobacteriota > Terriglobia > UBA7540 > UBA7540 > Bog-366. Next base: position 4,227 of record JASIKV010000518.1, on the reverse strand, counting down.
CTGCCGCAATGGCATCAGGCAGCGGTGAGTCTTGCGACTCATGCGACCAATCTTCCTGGCAGGCAAAGAACCTGATGAACGGCCGGCGCTTGAATGTGACGTGGTCCCGCATGGTTCCGCACAAAACCGGGTATCGCGCCTCGAGCGCGTCAAGCACCGAGCGCTGGGTTACAGGGCCTTCGATATCAAGCTGCACCTCGCCCTCGACGCGCGCCAGCGTGCGCAGGTGTTGCGGTAAAATGACCCGGATCATTGCAGCGTCTGGACCTCAACCGAAAGCACGGCCGGCAAATCGTGGACGATGGGCGCCCAGGTGTCTCCCGAGTTCGCCGAGCAGTAGACCTGACCGCCGGTGGTGCCGAAATAAATGCCGCAGGAATCGAGCTGATCAACGGCCATGGCGTCACGCAGCACGTTCACATAGCAATCGCGCTGCGGAAGGCCCTTGGTAAGCGGTTCCCACTCGTCCCCGCCGGTGCGGGTGCGATAGACGCGGAGCTTGCCCTCCATGGGGAAGTGCTCCCCGTCGCTTTTGATGGGCACCACATAGACGGTTTCCGGTTCGTGGGCGTGAACATCAATGCAGAAGCCGAAGTCAGTGGGCAGATTGCCGCTGACCTCGCGCCAGGAGTCGCCGCCATTATCACTGCGCATCACGTCCCAGTGCTTTTGCATGAACAAGGTGTCCGGACGGGACTTGTTCAAGGCGATCCGGTGCACACAGTGGCCGACTTCCGCGGTGGGGTCGGGAATATACTGGGACCTTAAACCCTGATTGATGGGTTTCCACGTCAAGCCGCCATCGTCCGTACGGAAAGCGCCTGCGGCGGAAATCGCCACAAAGATTCTGGCGGGGTTGCTTGGATCAATGAGGATGGTGTGCAGGCACATGCCTCCTGCGCCCGGTTGCCATTTTGGGCCGGTGGTGTGACCGCGGAGCCCGGCGAGTTCCTGCCAGGTTTGCCCGCCGTTTGTGGTGCGAAAGATGGCGGCGTCTTCAATGCCCGCGTAGGCGGTATCAGGGTCGGTGAGTGAAGGCTCGAGATGCCAGACGCGTTTGAATTCCCAGGGGTGCTGCGTCCCATCGTAAAATTGATGAGTGGTGAGCGGTTTGCCGGTAGCGTCGGAAGTGTCGTACGCAAACAGATTGCTCTTTCCCACGGGGAATTCGCCTGGCTTGGGCATTTTTTCGCCGCCGGGAGTTTCCCAAGTCTTTCCGCCGTCGCTCGAGCGCTGCATAATCTGGCCGAACCAGCCGCTGGTTTGCGACGCGTAGATTCGATTGGGATCCGCCGGCGAGCCTTTCATGTGGTAGATTTCCCAGCCCGCAAAAAAGGGGCCGCGAACATCCCACTTCGCGCGCTTTCCGTCCGCCTCCAGGATGAATGCTCCCTTGCGCGTGCCCACAAGCACTCGCACGCTGCTCGTGCCCGAGACCTTATTTGTTAATTTGCGTGAAGCCTGATGGGCAGTGATGGCCGCTCCCTTCGAGCGTTTGCCTGACTTTGACCCGGCGGATTTGCTCCGGGATTTCGTCACCTTCATCGGAATGCCTCCGGTTGGGATTTTAAGTTAGAACCAGGCGAAAACCAGCGTTGGGGATTCGATCAGCCTCTGTGATCCCGGCCCGAAACTTCGAAATTCGGCAATAACGGCGTTGGATCCCTGTCGCGCCAGCGTTGCCGGGCATCCGCGAGAACTCTTTCGCGATTCTTCGCCATTTTGTCGATGAGTTCGCACGGCGCCCCGGTCTTCTCATGCCTCGCCCCCCAGATCAGCAACTCCAACAGAATGGGCGCAAGGTCGATACCTTTTTCGGTCAAGCGATAGTTCGTTCTTCTTCGGTCGGTTGCATCCTCTTCAATCGTAATAATTCCAAAGGATTCAAGCTTGCGCAAACGGTTCGCCAGAATACTCGTCGAGATGCCTTCGCCCGAACGATGAAATTCGCGATATGTCCTTAACCCCCGAACCATCAGGTCGCGAATGATGAGCAGCGACCAGCGATCGCCGAACATTTCCAGGGAAATGCTTACCGGGCACCCAGACCGGCGATGAACTTTGGCCTTCTCGGACACTGGTGTCAAGGTAACCGAATTACTTGCAAAATGCAAGTTAGGTCATCCCCCCAGCGGGGAGAGGGCGGGGGCATTCTTCCCGTGCGCGCCTGCTTGACCGTGCGGGGAGAATAGTGACTTAATGGTGCGGAGAGGTTCGGGAAACATGGGCGAACCGCGCTGAATCGAGAGGAGGATTTGATATGGCCGCGACCCATCCCTACGCGCAGTTGCTCGGCGCGCGAGATCCACTGCAAGTTTTAATTGAAACAGAGGAAAGAATTCCCGCCATTGCCAAGGCTTTGGGACGCGCGGGGTTGAAGCGCACCTACGCGCCTGGAAAGTGGACCGCCGCCCAGGTGCTTGCCCATCTTGCGGATTGCGAGCTGGCCTTCGGGTTTCGGGTCCGCCAGATCATTTCGGAGCCGGAGACGGCGATTCAGCCATTCGACCAGGACCAGTGGGCGAGGCACTACGATCAAGTTGACGGCCTGCAGGCTGCATCAACGTTTAAAGCCGTGCGCGACTGGAACCTGGCGCTTTTCCGGCGGCTGGGCCGGGACGATTTGGAGAAGACAGCCCGCCACCCGGAGCGCGGTCCGGAATCGGCGGGAACGGTGATCCGGATCATTGCCGGGCACACGCTGAACCACCTTGCTCAGCTGGAGAGCATACTGGGGGGAAATGCCGCGTGACCAGGCGGAAGAATTCAGCGCTTGCGCCGGTTCTTTTTGAGGATTAAATCCGAGTAGGAGAGCGGAACAATATCCGAATTGGGAATTGCGAAAAGCTTTTGGAATTTTGCCGCCTGCGCCCGTACCTTGCGAATGTCGCCGGTTCGCGTCATGGCCTCAACTTCCACAAATGCGCCCAGGCCCCGTACGCGATCAAGGTGAATTTTGACGTTCCCGGCGAAATAGATTTCACGCCTTTTGTCGACAACGGCCAGAATCTTCAGAGCGGAGGAAAGAATGGAGCGCACGGAATGGCGTCGCGGCAGAAGCATCATCTCCACGGCGGAGCGGCGGGCGTGTGCGGAGTTCGTGCGGCGATAGAAAATGAGCGAGTTTTCAATTCTTCCTTCCCGAATTTTCAATCGCCCGGCGGGGACGCGGAAATAGGTATCAACCTGATGATCTGTACCCAGGAAGCGAGCGCGCTGACTTTTCAGAATTGATCTAACATGAGCGGCATTGCGAAGGCGAGCTTTGAATTCAAAGTTGAGGACCTTCATTCGCACGAATCCCGGCACGGAGTTTGGCGTTTAGAGTTTGCAGATGATTGAGACCTGACTTTGTGAGCCTCTCCCCCCGTACTTCCCGGGTCGCATTGGGTGGAAGGGCAAGCGGGGCTATTCTCTCATGAGCGTCGACGGATGAAAACGAAAATACGAACTCGCTGGGCTGCAACCCCGGGCCAAAACGGTTGAGGCCGACAACGGTTCAAATGTTCACCGATCACATGGAACACATGCGCGTCGGCTTGTGCATATCCTGCCGCCATATGCGGCAGGTGAGCACTGACCGGAAATCCACGTTTTTTCAATGCCAGCTTTCTGCGATTGATCCGAGGTACCCAAAGTATCCTCGACTTCCGGTTCTCCAGTGCCCCGGTTATGAAAGTGTGGAAGGGCCGCCCAAATCGAGGGCCAAGGGGTAATTCAAAGGAAAGTGGACAGCACAATCATGTACAATACGATGCGCGCCGGGAAGAGCGCCAGCAACCCAAAGACCTGAATGGAGGAGATAATGAATTTTCCTGTTGGACCCGGAGATGTGAAGGTCGTTCACGGACGAAGCACGGGGCTTCAGGTTGTTTGTTCGTGCGGTTGCGTCAATTTCAATTATCTCGATCCGCAAGACACCCTTTGGCGATGCCGAAACTGCACTCAAATTCTGAGCAATGACTTTCCGCGATTGTTGGATGCCGCCGTGGCACGTGAAAAGCAGAGCGCGACGGCGCAGGCTCCAGCCGCAACGACTCCTGCCTCCTAGGTATTCCACGCAATCTGACAATATGGGGCGAATTAAGGGTGCGGTGGAGGAGTTGAATCCTCGGGCGGATTGGTTACGGGAATAGTGGGTTGAATCGCCGGGTTGTTCTCACCTCGTCTGGCCTTAAGCATGCAATTCCTCACCGCGGCGTAGGCTGTGGGATTTCCAGGGTCGAT
>JASIKV010000517.1 GCA_030049455.1 Terriglobia bacterium | reverse complement strand
GCATCTGCTACAATGCCGCCGCATCTGTTTCGCGCCTGGCCGGCCGGCGTTGGCAGTAGAGGCGGCAAGGCGTCCTGCCGGGCAGAGGTGAGGAGCAGTGGACCAGGACTTGGAATTGCTTCGACGGTGCCTCGCCGGCGAGAACTCCGCCTGGGAAGACCTGCTCAAGGTCTACACCCGAAAAATCTATAATCTGTGTTATCGCTTTACGGGAAGGACGGAGGAGGCCGAAGACCTGACGCAGGAGGTCTTCATCAAGATTTTTCAGACCTTGAAAAGCTTCGACTCCGCGCAGGGCTCATTTTCAACCTGGCTGCACCGGGTGGCTCGAAATCATCTGGTGGATCACTACCGTCGCACCAAGAAAGACCGCATGACCGGATCGATTGAAGACGACCTGGAAGTGATTGAGGAAAAGCCCGGCGCCACCACCGGGCCTGTGGCTCATGTGGAAGCGCGGGAGCGGAAGGAGCAGCTTCAGAGGGCTCTGGACCGCCTTTCGCCCGACCTGCGGGAGGCCGTGGTGCTGCGGGACTTGCACGACCTGGACTATCTGGAAATCTCCCAAGTCCTGGGCGTCCCCCAGGGCACCGTGAAATCAAGAATAAACCGCGGCCGATTGGAACTTGCGCGGGTCCTGAAGCGTATGGAAGGTATGAGAGGCCCCGCCGAGGCGGGAAGCGAGCAATGACGCACCTGGAATTTGAAAACCTGGCGAGCGATTACCTGGAAGGGCTGCTGGACGACCCTTCGCGGGCCGCCGCGGAGGCGCATCTGGCCGAATGCGCGCCCTGCCGCGAGTTGCTGGGCGAAGTGCGCCACGCGCTGGAGATGTGCCGGACGGCCGAGCAAGTGGAGCCCGCCCCCTGGCTGATTTCCAAAATCCTGCTGGCCACGGTGGGCGAGCGCAAGCCGACCTGGCGCGAGCAGTTTGCCGCATTCTTCCGGCCGGTGTTGCAGCCGCGCGTGGCTTATCCAATCGCCATGTCGGTCTTTACGTTTTCGATCCTCGTCAATGCCGCCGGGCTAAACCTGCGGCACCTGCGATTTGAGGACCTCAATCCCCGCACCTGGATTGACCGGGCCAGCCGTCAGGGGCACCTGGTTGTGGCGCACGCGGAAAAGGTAATCTACGACCTGCGCGTCGTCTACGAAATTGAGTCCCGCTTCCGTCAGTTGAGCGGGCAGCGGCAGGTTCAGGAGGAAGAAGCTCCCAAACCCGCGACGCCCGCAGGCGGAACTTCCATGAGCGCGCCCGATGACCAGACGGTGGCCGCCGCGGGAAGCCCCATGATCGAGGTTGCCGACCGGAACGCGGCAACGCTTCCTGCGGTCGCGCGCCCGGCCGTCTTTACTCGTGCGGATAGGAGCCTAAACCCATGAAATGCGCCAATCACCCTGCCAACGATGCCTTTGTCTACTGCGGGCAATGCGGACGCGCGCTTTGCAGCGATTGCAAGCGCGAAGTCGGCGGAATGATCTACTGCGAAAACTGCCTGGCCAACCGCCTGCACAGTCCTCTTCCTGCCTGGGGGAGCATGGGCGCAGGGCCCAGCCCCGGCGTGGCTCTGGCACTGGGCTTCATCCCCGGCGTGGGAGCCATCTACAACGGGCAAATCACCAAGGCCATTCTTCAAGTCCTGATTTTTGGTTCGCTTATCGCGCTGGGCGACCGCGTGCGCGGACCCATGGACACGATTTTCGGATTGGGCGCCGCGGCATTCTATTTTTACATGGTCATCGATGCCTATCAGACGGCCCGGGCAAAGCTCAGCAATCAGCCCGTGCCGGAATGGTTCGGCCTGGGCGAGATCAAGATGAACGCTCCGATCGGGGCGGCGCTGCTCATCGGGCTGGGATTGCTGTTTTTGCTCGACAATCTGGACGTTCCGGTCTTCGCCCAAATCAGCAAATTCTGGCCCATCTTGCTGATCGTGGCCGGCGTGCTGCTGCTCCAGCGGCGCATGGGCGGGCCCAAACCCCCGGCGGGGGTCAACCCACCCTCGCCACCGCCGCCTCCGGCTTCGGTCGAGGGGCCGAGCAATATCCCAACACCCAAGGGTTTTTAATCAAGTTTGCGGAGGAGGGACAATGTTTATCGTCGGCATCATCGTGGGATTGATTGGCGCAGCAATAGGAATCGTGGCGGGGCTGGTGGGAGGGTTGTTTGGATTGCTGGGCGGACTGGCCGGAGCGGCCGCGCCCTTGATCCCCATCGCCATGATTGTTCTGGGCGTGATTTGGCTGGTCAACACTTCCAACTCCCGGAACGCAGCACCCGCAAGGGCAGCCGGTGGCGCCGTTGTTCCGCCGCCGGGCGGCACGAACACGCGATAGGGAACCTTCGAGATCAACCGGGAAAAACGAAACTACTGGAGGAATCATGTGGAACCTTAGCCCGTTTGTTGTCCCCCTGGGAGCCTTCATCATGGTTGTGCTGATTGTGGCCATCGCCTCCATGAAAAAAATGCGGGAGAAGGAGTTGGAGGCCCATCAGCGCCTTCGCCAGCAGGAGATGGATCACGAGCGGAAGATGAAAGAACTGGACATCGAAAAGGCCAAATTGGAAGTGGAGAAAGCGCGCGCCGGAAAAAGCGCCTGAGGGCGGAACGGCCGGTGCGGATTCAGCGCGAGGAGGATGAACGGCATGGAAATCAGTCCGATGTTGATTCCGATTGCGGGCGTGATCGCAGGCACCGTGATGGTGGTGGCCGTGGTGGGAATTGTTTTCTGGTTCAAGGCGCGTGACAAGGAATTGCAGTACCACCAGGACCTGCGGCTTAAGGAAATGGAGCACCAGCGCAGAATGAAAGAGCTGGAAATCGAGCTGGAGAAGACCAGGCAGCGAAATGCCACAAGCCAGGCGGCGTAGGCGCGCCCCGCTCGCGATGGGAGGTCATGAACCATGTCACCTTTTCTGGTCCCGCTCAGCGTATTCGCCATGGTCGTGCTGATTGTGGCCATTGCCGAACTCGCCAGCATCCGCAACCTGGAAGTGGATACGCACCAGAAGCTCCATCTGGCGGAATTGGAGCACCAGCAAAAAATGCGGGAACTGGAGATGGAGCTCCAGCGTATTAAGCAATAGGCGCGAGTCCACGCGCGGCAGGCGGCCTGCGCGCACCGGATCAAATCATGGGAGCGACACCTTCACCACCGATATACCGCCGGGGCGGGCTGATGTTTCCCGTCCTGCTGATTGTGCTGGGAATCATGCTTCTGCTCGACCAGCTTGTTCCGGGATGGGGAATCAGCAAAACCTGGCCGGCGCTGCTGGTGGTGGTGGGGATCCTGAAACTGGTGGACGTAACCCGGCCGCCACGCCCGCCGCAAGGGCCGCGGGTTTAGGAAGGAGGGAGAAGGCGCGCACCTGGGAGATCCGGATGCCGAGTTTCCAATCTCGAGTTTCCAACGTCGATCCTCCGCCTTCCCGCTTGCAGCCTTTGCCTGTTCCGCCGGGAGACTAACATGAGCGTCTACACTTATCGTCGTGGATCGATTTTCTGGGCGCTGACCCTGATCGGCGTGGGCGCCATTTTTCTCTGGCAGAATTTCAATCCCGAGGTTCATCCCTGGAGGATCATCGCCCAATACTGGCCCATCCTGATCATTTTCTGGGGACTTTCCAAGCTCATCGACTACATGCAGTCGCAATCCCACCCGGAGACCGCCGCGCCGCCGCTCTTTTCGGGAAGCGAAGTCGTGATGCTGGTCCTGATTCTGCTGCTGGGAACGATTATTTCCAAAATCGTGCTGCACCCCACCTGGCAGGGATGGGGTTGGCACGTGGACGACGATGAAATTTCCAACCTCTTTTTTAATTCCTTCACCTATGACCGGACATTCACCCAGCCGCTCAAACCCGGATCGCAATTGATCGTCGAGGACCAGCGCGGGCCCGTGGAAGTCCACGGCAGCGACGCCTCCACGCTCGATGTGGCCATCAAGGAATCCATCCGCGCCGATGACGAGGGCGCAGCCAAAAGGATGTCCGACCGGCTCAAATTCGACCTTATCGGTGAAGGCGGGCACTTTACGCTTCGGACCAACCGGCGCTCGCTACCCGACGACGGCGACCGCGTCTCGCTTGACCTGAATATGCGCGTTCCGCAGGCCACCAGCGACCAGATTACCTCCGTGCGCGGAGACATCAGTGTGGACGGAGTTCACGGCGACCAGACACTGTTTACCGAGCACGGCGATGTGCGCGCCACCAATGTCGAAGGCCTTGTGAAGATTCATAAGACGGGCGGATCGACGGAGGTGCGCGGCGTGAAGGGCAGCGTGGAACTCGACGGCCGCGGGAACGACGTCGAAATCGGCGACGTCTCTGACACCGTGACCATCAACGGCGAATACGGCGGGGACCTTCAATTCCACAACATCGGCCAGACGTTGCGCTTTGAATCACAACGCACTTCCATGACCGCGCAGAAGCTCTCCGGCCGGCTCGACATGGAGGTCGGCTCCCTGGAACTGAATGGAGTCGAGGGCCCGTTCGAAATCAAAACCAGCCAGAAGGACGTGACGATCAACGACTTTAAACACACCTTGCAGATCGAAGACAGCAACAGCCAGATTACGCTGCAAACCTCCACTCCGCCCACCCACGACATCGAGGTGGATTCCAAGAACGGCGGCGTGGAATTGAGCATTCCGCCCAATTCGAATTTTCAGATCGAAGCCACATCCCGCCACGGTGAAGTGGAATGCGATTTTTCCGGGCCGGAATTGAAGATTTCGAAGGAAGGCAATGAGCCCTCCATCTCCGGTAACTACGGCAAGGGCGGGCCCATGATTCGCATTCATTCCGAATACGGCGCCATCCGCATTCTGCAATCGGGCCCGCAGCCCCCCAAGCCGCCGGAGCCCCCCGCCCCGCCCGGCAAAGTGCAAACCACCTGGGACCTCGGTCGCGAGCACTTCACCTACGTCGCCCGCCTTCACCGCATCAGCAAGCCCCCGGCACGCCAAGCCTGCACGCGGCGTTGCGCGAATTAGCACCCGCGCGCCGCCGTGGTTTGCAACCCCTAAATGTGAGCTGCGCCGGGGTCGGGGTGATAAACTCCTCGCCTCCTGCAACCGAGGCTTGAGAACAGAAGCCCGGTCCTATAATCTCCCGGTGGCGGGCAGAGGAGAGGAGGCGCGAATTGAATCGCCGAGAGTTTCAGGTATCCATGCTGCAATTGGCGGGGACGGGCCTTTGGGTCCCCAAACTGCTGGCGGCGCCCGGCCCTCAGGCTCCGCTCGATATCACAGATCTGTACAAGAGGGCGATTGTCATCGACTCCCTTTGCGGCCCCTTTGTTGACTCTGAGCGGCTCCCGAAGGCTGAGGAATTGGCCGAGGTGCGGCAGTCGGGGATTACTGCCGTTAACTTTACGATCTCGGCCCCGGATTTTGAGGGAACGGTCAGGAATCTTGCCTTGCTGGAAGCGTTGGTCGAAAAGCATCCTGAGGCGTTCACAATCATCCGGCTGCACTCCGACATCGCACGCGCCAAAAGTGATGACAAGATTGGCGTCATTCCCGGCTTCCAATACACGGCGTTTTTCGAGGAGGAAGCCGGGCGAATCGAGACGTTCCGCCAACTGGGCGTGCGCATCATGCAAATCACCTACAACAACCGCAATACCTTTGGCGACGGTTGCCTGGAGCCCGGCAATGCCGGATTGAGCCGGGCGGGGATTGCCATCGTTCATAAGATGAACGAATTGGAAATTGCGGTCGACCTGAGTCACAGCGGGTATCGGACGACGGCGGAAGCCATCGGGACATCCTCGAAGCCGGTCCTGATTTCCCATTCCGGCTGTGCGGCCGTCTATGCGCATCCACGCAACAAGCCGGACGAAATTCTGAAGTCTCTGGCCGATCGTGGCGGTTACTTTGGAGTTTATCTTATGCCTTACCTGGTGGCTTCGCCCACGGTGCCGACGCGCCAGCACGTTCTGGACCATCTGGTTCACGCCATCAACGTCTGCGGCGCGGATCACGTCGGCATCGGCTCCGACGGATCGATTCAGAAGGTCGTCCTCACGGCGGCTCAGAAGGCGGATTTTGACGCGGACATCGCGCGCCGCAAGAAGCTCGGCATCGGGGCTCCGGGCGAGGACCGCTACCCCTATGTGCCCGATCTGAACGGGCCTGACCACATGCAGATCATTGCGGAGGAACTTGGCCGGCGCGGCCAGCCCTCGTCGGTAATCGTCAAAGTCCTTGGCGCAAATTTCCAGCGCGTGCTGGGAGATATTTGGGGAACTGATTAACAGAGGAGACTTGCCATGCACCACCGCCTGCGCCGGGCACGGAATCTGCAGGTTGCTGCTCTGCTGACTCTTTTGCTTTGCGCCTGCGCTTGGGGGCAGAATCCGTCGGAGACGCCCACCGCCGTGCCTGCTCTCCCCGCGGAAATTCCGAGCACGGCTCGACGGTTTTCCGTCCTCATCATGGGAATGCCGGCGGGACAGCAGGCGGTATGGAGGGCGCCCGACGGAACGCTTCACATTTTCTACCAATATAACGACCGCGGACGCGGCCCCAGAACCACCAGTGTTCTTACGCTGGATGCCCAAGGGTTGCCCGTGGCGGAGAGCATTACCGGCAACGACTACCTGAAATCGCCTGTGCAGGAAAACTATTCGCTTGCTTCGGGCGTCGCCCGCTGGAAAAGCACCCAGGAACAAGGCGAGAAAAGACTCACCCGCAGGGCCATCTACGTGGCCATCAACCAGGCGCCCTGCGAGTTGGGGATTCTGGTCAAAGCGGCGATGGCCAATGGCGGCAAATTAAGTCTGCTGCCCGAAGGTGAGGTCCGGGCGGACCGCGTCTCGGAGCTTGCCGTCGAATCTTCCGGCCGGAAAACGCACTTATCCTTGTACGCCCTGAGCGGATTGGATTTCTCACCGACTTACGTTTGGGTCGATGACAATGGCGCATTTTTCGCCTTCACGGATTCCTGGACCACCGTGATTCCCGAGGAGTGGGAAACGGCTGCGAAAGAGTTGCAGGGGGCTCAGGACGAGGCAACGCAGGCTCGCGCTGCCAAACTTGCCCTCGAGTTGGCTCATCCGGCACCGCACGGCCTGGTATTCACCCACGTAAACCTTTTTGACGCCGCCTCGGCAGGAATTCTGCGCGATCAAACCGTGGTGGTCGCCGGAAACCGCATTCGCAGTGTTGGACCCTCAGATCAGGCGAATGTTCCAGCCGATGCGGAGGTCATCGATGGGACCGGAAAAACCCTGCTGCCCGGCCTATGGGACATGCATGCCCACGTGGCAGATAACGATGGGCTGCTGAATCTGGCTGCAGGCGTCACGACGGTCCGCGACCTCGCCAACGATATTGACACGCTCCTGGCCCGCCGCAGGCGCATTACTGAGGGCAAGGAGATCGGCACACGGATCGTCCTCGCTGGGGTCATCGACGGCCCCGGGCCTTTCCACGCGCCCACCAAAATTCTTCCCGCCACACCCGAAGAGGCTCGCGCCGCCGTGGACCGTTACGCTCAGTTGGGATACGTTCAGATCAAGATTTACAGTTCCGCCAAGCCGGAACTGGTTCCCGTCATTATCCAGGAAGCCCACCGGCTGGGTCTGCGCGTGAGCGGGCATATTCCGGCAGAGATGCTCGCCTCCGAGTGCGTCAAGCTGGGCTACGATGAGATTCAGCACGCCAACTTTTTGATGCTCAACTTCATGCCCGACGTGAAAGACACCAACACGCCCAAGCGTTTTACCGTGGTCGC
>JASIKV010000516.1 GCA_030049455.1 Terriglobia bacterium | reverse complement strand
CGAGCAGCCCGCGTCAACGATCATCACAGGCGAAACGTCGCCCGTGTGCGCGCCTTCCTTGTCCCAGTGCATGTCCTGCGCGGAGATTGCGACCTTTGATCCTTTGGCCGCCCGCGCCGCCGCAGCCAACGCCGTGAAGGGCGGCGCTACGACGACCTCACAGTGCCCTGCCGATGCGGCCACCGGCACGATCTTCTCAACAAAATCCACCGCCTCCGCGATGGTTTTGTACATTTTCCAGTTTCCTGCTATGACGGGTCTGCGCATTTTTGTGTCCTTTGACGCCTGTGGGCGGTTGGCAATAGGCAGTCCGTAGTCGCGGGGCCCAACCTGTGATCCGCCGCTTGATTTCATTTCACTCAATCATGCGTCTTGCGGCGACGGAGCCTATCCAGCCCTTTAAGCCCTTTAGGATTTGATCGACCCGACCTTCGGCATCTGATTTGACGACCGACTGCCAGGCGCCTACTGCCTATTTTTCACTCAAGGCTGCCACACCAGGCAGAGTCAGCCCGGAAAGGAATTCGAGTGAGGCTCCTCCGCCGGTCGAAATGTGCGAAATCTTTGCTTCCACTCCGGCCTGGTTGATCGCAGCGACGGAATCTCCGCCCCCCACGATCGACACGGCGGAAGAAATTGCCACGGCGTTCGCGATGGCCACGGTGCCTGCGGCGAACTGCGGAATTTCGAACACTCCCATCGGCCCATTCCAAACGATAGTCTTCGCCTTGGCGATTTGCGCGGCATAGTCGGCGCGAGTGGCCGGGCCGATGTCTAAGCCAAGGCGGTTTGCGGGGATGCTGGGCGTGGGCGCAAGCTCCGCAACCGCGCTCGCGTCTAGCTTTTCCGCCACGATGTGGTCCTGCGGCAGGCGAAGATCCACATTGCGCTCCGCCGCGGTTTTCAGCAGCTCGTGCGCCAGATCGAGCTTGTCCGCTTCCACTCTCGATAAACCCACTTCCACACCCTGGGCCTTCAGAAAGGTGTACGCCATGGCGCCGCCAATCAGAATGCTGTCCGCAAACTTCATCAGGTTTTGCAGCAATTCGATCTTGTCGGACACCTTGGCGCCGCCCACGATCGCCACATAAGGCCGCTCGGGGTGCCCCACAGCTTTGCCCAGGTATTCCAGCTCCTTCTCCATCAAAAGCCCCGCGGCGCTTGGAGACAGATAGTGCGTAATGCCCTCCGTGGAAGCGTGGGCGCGGTGCGCAGAGCCGAATGCGTCGTCAACGTAAATCTCGGCCAGGGCAGCGAGCTTCTGCGCGAACTCCGGAACGTTTTTCTCTTCCTCTAAGTGGAAGCGCAGGTTTTCAAGCAGAAGCACTCCGCCATCTTCCAGCGCGTGTGCGGCGGATTCGGCCTCTGCGCCCACGCAATCGGCGGCGAAGGCCACGGGCTTGCCGAGCAACTGCGACAGCCGCGTTGCGGCCGGCTTCAAACTCATTTTGGGATTGGGCTTGCCTTTCGGCCGGCCCAGGTGCGAGGCGAGAATGACGCGGCCTCCGCGTTCGAGAAGATATTTAATGGTTGGGAGTGCCGCCACGATGCGCGTGTCATCGGTAATTTCGCCCGCGTCGTTCAGCGGAACGTTGAAATCCACGCGCATAAAGATGCGCTTGCCTTTGGGGTCGATGTCGCGAACCGAAAGTTTTGACATAGGGATGAATCCTCAAGTCAGGCCGGCATGAATGTTGGTTGCAGTCGGGTCTCAGGTCGAAGTCCGAGCAGCGAACTTGGTTGCAGTTGCCGGTCGCGCCGGAAGGCACAAAGAGAGAAAGGCAGAGCCGGCAAGGGGCGACTCTCTTCACATCCTCAACAGCCGCCCGATGCCTTTTTGTCTGCCTACCGTTCTTCTACAATCCTTTCGACACCACGTAATTGATCAAGTCGCGGACGCGGCTGGAGTATCCCCACTCATTATCGTACCAGGCCACCACCTTCACCAGCGTCCCATCGATTACCTTGGTGAAGCCGGCATCGACCATGGATGAGTGGTCGTTGCCCGTGAAGTCTTTGGAGACCAGTTCTTCCTCGACGAATTGCAGAATGCCCTTCATGGGGCCTTCCGCAGCCTTCTTCAGCGCGGCATTCACCTCCGCAGCGGTGGTGGGCTTCTCGACCTGCGCCACAAGGTCGACCACGGAGACATCCGGCGTGGGCACGCGCATGGCGTAGCCATCCAGCTTGCCCTTCAGGTCCGGAATCACCAGGCCGATGGCCTTGGCCGCGCCGGTGGTTGTCGGAATCATGCTCAGCGCCGCCGCCCGCGCGCGCCGCAAGTCCGAGTGCGGCAGATCGAGAATGCGCTGGTCGTTGGTGTAAGCGTGCACGGTGGTCATTGAGCCGCGCAGGATTTTGAAATTGTCGTGAATAACCTTCGCCGGCGGGGCAAGGCAATTCGTCGTGCAGGACGCATTGGAAAGAATATGGTGCTTGGCCGGGTCGTACATCTTCTCATTGACGCCCAGCACGATGGTCACGTCCTCCCCCTTCGCGGGCGCGGAGATAATGACTTTCTTCACCGTTCCCCTCAAGTGTTTGCGGGCGTCGTCGGCCTTGGTGAAAAGTCCCGTGGACTCCACCACCACTTCGATCCCCAGCGACGACCAGTCAATCTCCGCGGGGTCTTTGACTTTGAAAACGCGAATCGTCTTGCCGTTGACTTTAATGCAGTCTTCACCGAAGCCAATCGCGGCGTCGCAGATTCCGAAGACCGAGTCATACTTCAGGAGATGGGCAAGTGTTTTCGGGTCCGTGATGTCGTTGACGGCCACGATTTCCATTCCCGGGTCGTTCAACGCAGCGCGGAAGAGGTTTCGGCCAATTCGACCGAATCCATTGATTCCAACCTTAACAGGCATGATGACTTCCTCCAGTCCAGTTCGGCAGATTTAGGTCAAACGGAAAATTCTATTCGGCATTGCGAGGTTAGTCAAAGCTAAAAGGCCAAGCTGAAAAGCTCGGTGCGACATCGTGTCCCGATTCCGCGCGGCCGGGAAATCCGCAAGCGCGCACAACAGAGTGCTATTTGCATTCTGAATTCCAAACCGTAAACCAATGGGCTGTTGAAGTTAGGTGACGGCCGGGAAATATTTTGGGGGGATTCGCCCACGACTGGGCGAAGGCAGGCAATTGGGACATTCAGTATTGTTTTACGCCCACCACCTGATCACCATCAAACGTTACCATCAAAATATGGGGAGGCGTTCCATAAATCCAATCCTCCTGTTCTGATCCGTTGCGAGTCTCGCGCACGCGCCGGTCCGGAGTGCCTTTCGCGGAGAGCACCGCGTCACGGTCCATTCCCACAATCACTTTGTGGTCCTTGATGGCCTTCTTGATTTCCGGCGGAACCTCGGGCGCATACAGCACCGTGGGCGAGTGGCGCTCGAAATCGAGCACACTGGCCAGCACACTCTTCACCTCAGGCACGGTCATGTCAGGAAGCGCCTTGCCGAAATCCACCGTAACCGATGAACCATATTCCTCCATCGTATCCTGTGAATTCTGCGGATCTGTCTGGGGCCCTGCCATCACCGGACCGCCCATATCAATTTCGATGTGCTGGTACCACTTTTTCCCCGACCTCCCGCCCCCGTTGACTTCAATCACCAGCTCTTTTGCCTTGAATTCGATTCTGGTAATTTCCGCGGGCATCCCTGCCTTCATCGCCAGGCCGTTCGTATGCAATTCATTTTGAGCTGCGGCCTGGTCGAGGTTTCCATGGCCGTCCACGCGCACGCCCTTTTTTCCCCGAGGCAACGCAACCTTGGTCACGGCCACTTCGCGCAGCAGGCCTCGGATGATATCGATGCGCGCGCTGCGGTCCATTCCCTCCTTGGCAAACCCGGCGGGAAGCATCAGAAAGGCGGCGGCAATCCACAGAGCCCGCCGAAGCCAATTTCGGCTGCCTTGTTCAGCGTATGCGGAAGTTTTGGATTGCCCGCGAGACATGAAATGCCGCCTCAATTCGAATCTTCCTCATGAAAAGTCGCCGAAATTCGTCGGGCCGTCCTGGCCCCCTGAATGTCACCCGAGCAGGAATCAGTTTCCTCACTCCCCTAGATGCATTCTGCGGATGGCGCGTGCGCGGGCAAAGTTGAATTCTCACTCCTTCACTTCACCCGCTCGGCCTGGTCGGCGCGGACTTCAAGTCCGGAGCTCGAAACGGCAAAATTGATGATCTGCCCGCCCAGTTGCACCAGAGCACCTTCAACGGCCTCTTTGGTGCCGGGACGGACCATGAAGACCACGCACCCGCCGCCCCCCGCACCGCAGACCTTGG
>JASIKV010000068.1 GCA_030049455.1 Terriglobia bacterium | reverse complement strand
TTCCGACCCAAACTGTACCGCTATCCAAGGAATCCTAGCAATGGTACTACAGTACCATATG
Organism: Terriglobia bacterium; assembly: GCA_030049455.1. GTDB lineage: Bacteria > Acidobacteriota > Terriglobia > UBA7540 > UBA7540 > Bog-366. Next base: position 11,555 of record JASIKV010000068.1, on the reverse strand, counting down.
CAGTATGCCACTCTAAACTGGCACTACGCATTGGAATCATCTAATTTTCATTACCACTTCCCTCGACGTTTTATAAGGAAACTTAACGTCCCTTCAGGTTGACCCTGAGAGGGGCCGATGGCATCATATGGTTTATCAACCCGGGAGGTTGCAGGGGGTGTGTTGTGAGTAAGAAGAAGAAGTATCTGCCCATTACAGTAATGGCTGGGGTTTTCGGCCTGTTGCTTTTGGCAAGTTTCCCCCCGCACTGGTTTGCCCAATCCCAGGATCCCCAATCAGGCGGGCAACAACAAAGCCCCGGCCCGCAGCCCGATGTGGGAGAGACGGTTCTGGTTCCCAAAAAGTCGCAGCCGGCTCCTTCGCAGCCCTCCACTGCTCAGCCCTCGACGCCGCAGCCGGAAAGCAAGCCGGAAAAGATAAATCCCAATCAGATCTATTCGCTTTCCACCACCACCAATCTGGTCAACGTGGATGTAATGGTTGTGGACGGCAATGGCAACCCGCTTCAAAACCTTGACCGGAAGAATTTCCAGCTCTATGACGACGGCGTGCAACAATCGGTGACCAATTTTGGAACCGGCGAGGCGCCCATGACGGTTTGCCTGCTCATTGAGTTCGCCAACCGCTTCTGGCCGCGTCTGGTTTTGGCGCTGCGGTATAGCTACGACTTCTTGAATGTCATCCACCCGAAGGACTGGGTTGCAGTGGTCTCCTTCGACCTGAAACCTCAAATCCTTACCGACTTTACCCAGGACCGCATGGAAGTGCGGTCGGGCCTGGATCAACTGCGTATGCCGGGCTTCAGCGAAGTATGTCTTTACGATGCCCTGGCTTTTGTCATTGACCGGATGAAGGAAGTTCGCGGGCGCAAAGCGATATTGGCCGTGGTTTCCGGCATTGATACCTTCAGCAAACTGACCTACGACCAGACTCTGAAGATCGTGAAGGCGTCGGACACTCCGATTTATCCCATCAGCATTGCGGAGTTCCTGGAGATCCGCAGCATGCGCAACGAAAGCATCACGCAATTGCAAGCCGAGAATGCCCTCAAGACCATGGCCTCTTACTCCGGCGGTCAGGCGTATTTCCCTCGCTTCGAGCAGGAACTTCCGGCCGATTACCAGCAAATCGCCGAGCAGCTTCGCCGCCAATATAGCCTGGGGTTCGTCCCGACCAACGCCACGCACGACGGCCGCTATCACAAGCTGAAGGTTGATTTGGTGGATGAACAGGGGAATCCGCTGACGATCTTCAATGAAAAAGGCAAGAAGGTAAAGTACCACATCATCTCGCGCGACGGCTATTACGCCCCCAAGTCTTAGTGGGAAAAGTGCCGGACTCCGGTCAGAACCATGGCGATTTTGTGGTGATTGGCCGCGGCGATGACTTCATTATCCCGCACTGAGCCGCCGGGTTGCACAATCGCTGTCACTCCCACTCGCGCTGCTTCCTCCACTCCATCCGGAAAGGGAAAGAAGGCGTCGGAAGCGAGCACGGATCCCTCCAGGGCGTGCTTCAGTTCGCGAGCCTTTGTGGCGCCCAGCTTGACGGAGTCCACGCGGCTCATCTGGCCGGCGCCCACACCCACCAGAACGCCCCGCTGCGCGAAAACAATGGCGTTTGATTTGGTGTGTTTCACCACTCGCCAGGCAAAAATCATGGCTTCTATTTCTTCGGGCGTGGGTTGGCGCTCCGTGACGTATTTCCAAAGTTGAGGCTGGGCCGGCAGTGAGTCGGGGGTTTGCACCAGCAATCCGCCTCCGATGACCTTCAGTTGAAGGCCGAAATCCTCGCCAGCGGTTGCGGACATGTCGACGAGCCGGAGGTTTTTCTTGAGGGCCAGTCGTTCGAGCGCCGCTGGCTCGAAACCCGGGGCGACGACCGCCTCCACAAAAAGCTTGGCCAGTTCTTCCGCCGTCGGCCCGTTTACGGCGCGGTTGAAAGCTATCACCGACCCGAAGGCCGAAACCGGGTCAACTTCCAGGGCGCGCTGATAGCTTTCCGCCAAGGTTGCTCCCGTGGCCACCCCGCAGGGATTTGTGTGCTTGATGAGGACGGTGGCCGGTTCTTCGAATTCCTGCACTAGCCGCCAGGCGGCTTCCAGATCCACAAGATTGTTGTACGAAAGTTCCTTGCCCTGGAGCTGTGGGGCCGCGGCCAGCCCTCGCCCGGCCGCCGCGGGACTGCGGTACAGAACGGCCTTCTGATGCGGATTCTCACCGTACCTCAGGTCCATTCCCTTCCGGTAGTTGAGATGGAGCGTGTCGGGAAAATCTGCACCCGCCAGCTTCTGGAGCGCCGTGGATATGGCGCCGTCGTAGGCCGCCGTCGTTGCGAAGGCTTTGCGGGCCAGCGCCGCGCGCGTCTCACGCGAAATGCTGCCACGATTGCTCTGCAACTCGCCCAAAACCCTGGGGTAATCGGCGGCGTCGACCACCACCGTAACGTCCTCAAAATTCTTGGCCGCGGAGCGCAGCATCGAGGGGCCGCCGATGTCGATGTTTTCGATCAACTCCTCGAGACCCACCCCGGGCTTGAGCGCGGTCTTTTCAAAGGGGTAGAGATTGACCACCACCATGTCGATGGGCTCAATGCCGTGTTCCTTCACCTGCGCCTGATGCTGGGGGTTTGAGCGGATGGCCAGCAGCCCGCCATGCACCTTGGGGTGAAGGGTCTTCACCCGGCTGTCGAGCATCTCGGGAAATCCGGTCAAATCCGAAACGTCGCGCACCTTCAGCGCGTTTTCGCGCAGAAGTTTCGCGGTGCCGCCCGTCGAAACCAGCTCGACGCCCAGGGCAAGCAGTCCTGAGGCAAGCTCAACGACGCCCGTTTTGTCACTGACGCTGATCAGGGCCCTGGTGATTTTGCGCATGGAATTCTCTTTAGGGGGAAGAGAAGTCTGGGGCTGAGCCTCCATCATTTAGATGTGTCCTCATGCCATAAAAGAGGCGCTCGTACTGTGAATTGTGATCAAGGGATGCCCCGCGGACATCGCGACGATCTCGGGAGGTTGAGCAGTGGGGATAGGAGTTCTTCTCCTGACTCCTGTTTCCTTGCTTCGGTATTCCAGTCTCCTCATTCCGCTTTGGTAGCTTTGAACTTGACCTTCCCGCCCTCAATCGACACGGTAAACTGCACCTTGTCGCACCCCAGCGTTTCTTTGATCTGCTTGGTCTTGTCATTGATAAATTTGTGGAACGCGGCAGGATCAAGGCCGCTGGTCGTCTCCCCCGTCAGCTTTCTCGCCTCACGCATGGCATTCAGCAACTGGTCGATCTTTTCCTTTTCCAATTCCGGATCCGAACAGACCACGCGCACGGAGCCGTCATCGACAGGCGACTCGACGGCGCGCTTTTGCGCGGCAAACTGCCCGCGGCCTTCCTCCTTATCCTGAAGCTTGCGCTGCCAAAGCTGGCGGTTCACCGAATACTTCTGCAGGATGCTGGAAAACCTGAAGCGCTGGCCGAAACTCAGCTTCGATTGGTCGCTGGAGTATCGCTTGATGATAGTTTCCACGCGGGAAAGCGTATCGTGCGGAGGGCGAGGGGATCCGCCACTAAAATAAACATCGTACTCAATTTTTAGACGCCGGATATCGTCGTCGAGCTTATTCAGCTCTTCATCAACAGTCACGGGAGCGCCTCAATCCCAGTCGAAAGCTGGATTATACACGCTTTGAAACGATTTGAGTCAATCGGAAAGTTGACGGGTATAAAGGGGTGTGTTGAAATGGCCTGCGGACACTTCATGGACTCACCGGCAACCAGTTCGCAATCCGCCGCCACGCTGCTTCGCCGGATTCCGGCCGTGGACGAATTGCTGAATCGCCCCGCCCTGCGCGAACTCGAGGAGCGCATCGGCCACCGGCTGGCCGTGGAAGTGACGCGAAAAGTCCTGCAGTCCCTCCGCGACAGAATCTCACAAGGCAGCGTCGCTGAGATTTCTCCGGAGGAACTGGAACAGGAAATCCTGAAGGAAGCTCGGACCGCGGCCGGGTTTTCGCTTCAGCCGGTCATCAATGCTACGGGCGTAATCCTTCACACGAACCTGGGACGCGCGCCGATTGCCCGCGAGGCGCTGGAACACCTCGTCGAGGCCGCAGCGGGCTACTCCAATCTGGAATACGATCTGGAGCACGGCGAGCGGGGCAAGCGCGACGTCCACACCGAGCGTCTTGTCGGCCGGCTGCTGGGGGCCGAGCGGGCGCTGGTGGTCAACAATAATGCCGCTGCCGTCCTGCTCGCCTTGAACAGCCTTGCCGAAGGCGCGGAGGTGGTCGTCTCGCGCGGCGAGCTGATCGAAATCGGCGGTTCGTTCCGCATCCCGGACGTTTGCGCGAAAAGCGGCGCCGTGCTGCGCGAAGTCGGTACCACCAACCGCACCCGCGTGGGGGATTACGCCGCGGCCATCAATGAGCGCACACGCGTGTTGCTGCGCGTTCACCCCAGCAATTTCCGGGTGGTGGGTTTTACGGAGCGCCCGGCGCTCGATGAATTGGTTGAACTGGCCCGCCGGCAGAACCTTCTTCTGATGGAAGACCTGGGCAGCGGTTGTCTGATCGACCTCAGGCAGCAAGGCATTCAGGATGAGTCGCCGGCCGGCCTTAGCCTGCAAGCGGGCGCCGACGTCGTTACCTTCAGCGGCGACAAGCTTCTGGGGGGGCCGCAAGCGGGAATTCTGGCGGGCAAGCGCGAGCCGCTGGAGCGCATCCGCAAGAATCCGATGTTCCGCGCCCTCCGCGTGGATAAATTGACGATCGCCGCGCTGGAGGCGACCATCTCCATCTATTTGCAGGGACGCCTCGACTCCATCCCGGCGCTGCGCATGATTCGCATTTCGAAGGATCAGATTGCGGTGCGAGCGGGGCGGTTTGCGGCAAGGGTATCGGCGTGCCCGGGATTCACCGCGGCCCTCCGCGACGGAGAATCCGTCATCGGCGGCGGCTCGACGCCCGGTCAGGCGCTCGAAACTTCCCTGGTGGTGGTCAGCCATCGGCAGCACAGCGCTGCGAAACTTGAGGAAGCCTTGCGTCACGGTAATCCCCCCATCCTCGGCCGCGTTGAGCATGACGAATTCCTGATCGATCTGCGCACTGTGAATGAGTCTGAGGAAGAAATAATCGTCCAAGCATTCGAGAAAGCCTTCAGTCACCAGTCGTCATTCATCAGTTCTCGGTAAAAACGCCTTGGGCCATGACACCCTGGCAACTTTTGGCCAATCTCTGCATTCAAACTGAAAACTGATGACGGACAACTTCTTAAATGAAATCTCTTTACTTCGACACTGAACTTTCATTGCGCGAAGTCCCCATGCCGGTGCGCGCTCCCGGCGAGGCGCTGATCAAGGTCCTGATGGCGGGAATCTGCGGCACGGACCGCGAGATCCTGAAGGGGTATTCGGGATTTCGCGGTATTCCCGGCCATGAATTCGTGGGCCGCGTGGTCGAGTGCGGCAACCCCAAATGGATGGGCAAACGCGTCGCGGGGGAAATCAATCTCGCCTGCGGACATTGCTCATGGTGCGCCAGGGGTCTGGGCCGGCATTGTCCCGCCAGAACGGTGATGGGAATTGTGAATCGCCCGGGCGCGTTCGCGGAGTTTGTTGCCCTGCCGGAGGCGAATCTGCACGAGGTACCTGAAGAAATCACCGACCAGGCCGCGGTTTTTACAGAGCCCGTGGCGGCGGCGTGCGAAATTCTGGAACAAATGACCATCGCTCCCGGCACGCGGGTCGCGCTCATCGGCGACGGACGCCTGGGGCTTCTGGTGGCGCAGGTGCTCAAGCAGGCGGGCGCGGACGTGACGCTCATCGGCCGTCACGAATGGAAAATGGCTTTGGCGAAATCCTGGTGCGTCAGCGTTTCCACCGAAGGCACGAACGAGCTTGCCGCCGGCAGTTTCCCTGTCACGGTGGATGCGACCGGTTCGCCCCGCGGCCTTGGCGAGGCGCTGCGTCTGGTCGAGCCCCGCGGCACGCTGGTGATGAAATCCACATTTCACGGCGCGGCGAATTTTGACGCCACCAAACTCGTTGTGGATGAGGTGACCCTGCTCGGCTCTCGTTGCGGACTTTTTGCACCGGCGCTCGATTTGCTCCGGCGCGGGCGGGTAAGGGTCGAACCGCTGATTACTAAAACGTTCCAGCTCAATCAAGGTCTTGAAGCCTTTAAGTATTTGAATCAGAATTCTGTTTTGAAGGTTTTGCTGGATATGCGATGACGCTGGGGCGGCGCTCGCTGCCGCCCTCAATGGGCAGGCACGAGGCCTGCCCCAACTATCTTTCTGCAAGAATGGAAAAAGTGTGACTCAACCTTTGAGAAAGAAGCTTCCACGGCGTCTTGTGATGCTGGCGCTGGCGACGGGACTCCTGCACCCGGGTGTCGCCCAGACGAAAAAGGAGACCACGCCCGCGCCCGGCGGCCTGCCTGTACAGATCTTCAACTTGGCGAAGCAACTTGGCGGTGTGTCGTTGGAAGACGCCGGACCCATCACCAGCCAAATTCAAAAATTGGTCATCGATCACATGACGGAATGGGCGGCGAATCGCACGCCAACCGATGTGGAGACGCGCCGTGAACTCGAAAGCGTTTTTTCGCTCTTCCACTATCCGCTCGACGCCCTGCCGGCGACCTTTCAGCAATCCTGGAAAGGCCAAACGATCCTCGGCGCCGGATATACCCTGAGCTGGAGCGCCTACGACCGGCAGAACGTGCTGGCGATTTACTCCAGCAGCGGCGGGAAAACGCAATTCCTGACACTCACCAATTTTGTTCCGCACGTTGATATGCACTTTGTGAACCTTCCCCAGTATGCCTGGGACGATATGCGATTCCTGGTCTGGGGTACGCGCGTGGGAAAGAGCCAGGATCGCATTTCCGTATCTCTCTACTCTTTCGATGGAAAAAACCTGAAATCGCTTTGGCAAAGCCAGGACATCTACGACGGCAGGATGGACGTGCTGAAGGACAAAGTCGTCATCCGCTATTTAAAGGAAGATGAGTACGTACACGCGGTGGAAAGAGGGGAAAAACCTCCGCGCCACCAGGCCACCTACCAGCTTACTGCCGCGGGGATGCAATTGGTGGACGAACATGATATTCCGTTTTGAACCTCGTGGAGATTGACAAAGAAAACTTCCCACCCCGCAAAGCACAGAAAATTACGCAGTAAATTTCCTCTGTGCGCCTCACTGCACTCCGGGGTTCAAGCTCTTCCTGGGCCGCGTCCGCCTGGGGAATTCAGGTTTTCCGGAACAATTCAGCAGGCCATTAGACCTTGCGAGCGGGCATGCGCCCGCTTATACTCAATCCGCAATTTGACGGAATTTATATAAGGGGGAATTTATGGCTCCAATTTCGAGGCGCGAGGCAGGCAAACTCATCCTGGCAGGATCTGCGGGGACGCTGGTGGCAGGGCGCGTGGCGCGCGGCGCGCACATGATCAACTCGGTTATCCGGGGAGTGCAGGTCGGCGCGCAAAGCTACTCCTTTCGCGATCTCAAAACTGAGGATGCCATTCTTCAGGCCTTCGTAACGGTGGGGTTGGGCGAGTGCGAACTTTCCAGCGGCGGCGAGCCCGGTGATCTTCAAGGCGAGGAACTGGTGAATCACTTCAAGGCGCTCCGCAAGAAGTACGACGACGCGGGGGTATTGATTTACGCCTACACCTACGCCTTCCGCAAGGGATACACCGACGAGCAATTCGATCGGGGCTTTCAGATCGCCAGGGCGCTGGGAGTGAAGTACATCACTTCCTCCGCAAATGTCAGCGTGGCGCCGACCGTCGACAAGTTTGCGCAGAAATACAAGATCATGGTGGGATTTCACGGGCACTCGGGCATCGACAATCCCGATGAGTTCTCAACTCCTGAAACTTTTGAACGGGGGCTGAAGGGCGCTTCACCCTACCTCGGCATTAATCTCGACATCGGGCACTTCACTGCCGCGGGCGGCGATGCGGTTGCGTTTCTTAAGGAGTACCACGCGAAGATCGTTACGCTGCACATCAAGGACCGCAAGAAGGGTCAGCACGGAGCCAACCTGCCCCTCGGCGAAGGCGACACGCCCATCATTCCTGTGCTGCACTTGCTGCGCGACAACCATTGGAAGATTCCCGCCAACATCGAGTATGAATACGGAACGCCGGGCATGGACACCATTGCCGAGGTCAAGAAGTGCTTCGAGTATTGCAAGAAGGCGCTGGAGAGCTAGCAATTTGTTGCATTCGTAGGGGCAATTTACGGACTTCCGGAAGGGCGTGGCTGAAGCCCCGCCCTTCCCCTGGCGAACGCCGTCTACGGCAAGGCCTTCTGTTCGGCGATCCACTTCTCCGTGCGGGCTTCCAGCAGGTCGAGCGGCAGGGTTCCGCCGTTCAGCATTTCGTCGTGAAACTTGCGCAGGTCGAATTTCGGTCCCAGCTCTTTTCGCGCGCGTTCGCGAAGCTCCCGGAACTTGAGTTGGCCAAGTTTGTAGCTAAGGGCCTGCGCGGGCCAGGAGATGTAGCGGTCGGTCTCCGACTGAATCGTGGGCTCATCCACCGCGCCGGACTTGCGGAAAAAATCCACCACCTGGTCGCGTGACCAGCCCTGCGCATGAATCCCCGTGTCCACCACCAGCCGGACGGCGCGGAAGAGCTCAGAGGATAACCGGCCGTAGTCCGAAACCGGGTCCTGATAAAACCCCACTTCCTTCCCCAGCTCTTCGGCGTAGAGCGCCCAGCCTTCCACATAAGCGTTGAACCCCAGGCTGTGCAGGCGGAATTTGGGCAACCCCGTCAACTGCTGCTGGACGGAGAGTTGCATGTGGTGCCCGGGAATTCCTTCGTGATAGGCGATGGCCTCATCGTTGATCAGCGTGCGATCGGCAAAGTTGGAAGTGGCCACCACCACCCGGCCGGGACGCTTGCCGTCGGGAGTGCCGATCACGTAATGGGTTGCCGCCGCAGCCTGGAAGGGCGGAATGGCCTCGACCGTGACGGGCGATTTCGGCAGCAGTGTGAAAAGCTCGGGAAGCTTGGGCTGCATCTGCGCAATGTAGTGGCGGAAGTCATCGAGAATCTGCTCGGAGGAGGTGGGTTTGTATTTTGGATTCGACTTCAGCGAGGCACGGAACGAGGCGAGATCGTCAAATCCCTCCTTCTTCGCAATCACCAGCATTTCGCCCTGAATGCGCTGCATCTCCCTCAGCCCGATTTGGTGGATCTCCTCCGCAGACAGGTGTGTGGTGGTTCGGCCGTAGATGTCGTTTTCATAGCGCTTCTGGCCGTCGGCAAGAGAAGTAATGGCAAGCGTGGTGCGCCCGTGCGGCGCGTATTCCGTGCGCACGAATTCCGCAAAGCGCTTGTAGGCGGGGAAGACGTCTGTGTCAATCGTCTCCTTGATTTGCTGCGTCAGGCGCTCCTGATCTTCGGCTGGAATGCCGGCAGGATACTTTTTGGTGGGTATCAGGAAAGGGTCGGCATCCATGATGCCCTGGCACTGGCCCGGCAGCTTTTCCATCAGGAAGCGCACGGGCATAAGGTTGTCTTTCATGCCGGCGCGAAGCACTTCCGTGGTCTGATCGAGCGCGCGGGGAATCTGGTGAAGCCGCGCGATGTAGTCTTCGTAATGTTTCTCGGAATCAAGCGGCACGGCGAGCGGCAAATCGGCGAGTTCCGTATGAATCCCGTTCTGCTGGTTCACCGGCATCTCGAATTCCTTCAGGTCGAAGTCGGCAATGCGTTGCTGAAGCACCCGAATCAGCAAATCGTGGGAGAGTTGATCCTGGTCGGAAAACCCCGCGGTGTCAATGGCTTGAATGCGCTCGAGAAACCCCCGGTCGATTTCATCACGCCTGGCGATTGCGGCCAGAGAGTGATCGGTGAGCTGATCGTTGTAACGATAGTCGCCGAACGCCGTGGCGCGCTCAGGAAAGTTTTTGAGGTCGGACTCGTATTGCTCATCGAACAAGGCGTTCTGCGCCGCCAGGCGGTCCGCAATGGGTTGATCGACAGGAGCAAACGCCGTTCCGGCCACGTTGATGAGAAAAAGGAGGCTGAGGCAGATTCGCATGGGGCGTGATGGTAGCAGAGGCAAGGGACTGTTGGCAGAAAAAAACGCCATGGCAGAATTTGAATCCACGGCGGGGAACCAACATGGGCGGGTTGGGCCTGATGCCATCACGACATCGCAAGGTAATCGATTGATTCACGGAAAAGCCCGCTCCAAGGGTTTTTCCACAGCCCGCAGGGCCTTTGCTCAATTCAGTGCTTAGGCTCGAAAATAATTTTGTTGACAATATATGTTGTTGTTTTTATTGTATTTGAATATTAGTTGGTTGACCAACTAAGATGACGGCTACCTCCTCGACTCGTGACCGGATTGTGGAAACCGCTCGCCTGCTTTTCTGGGAGCATGGGTACGAAGCTACCAGCCTGGCGGACGTGGCGGAGAAGTCTCACGCGCGCAGCGGCAGCCTTTACCACTTCTTCCGCACCAAGGAGGAGTTGTTGCTGGCGGTGCTGGACCGCTACGTCAACCTCCTCTGGCCGATCGTGATCGAGCCGGTGTTCTCCCGCGTCACCGACCCCATCGAACGCGTCTTCGGCATTCTCGACGGCTATCGCCAGGGGTTGGTATATACCGGCTGCGCACACGGCTGCCCGATTGGGAATCTGGCGCTGGAAGTCTGCGATGATTTGCCGCGCGCGCGCGAAAAGATTGCCAAAAACTTTGAAGGCTGGCGGGGTTGGATCCGCAAGTGCCTCGATGAAGCGAAGGACCGCTTTCCCGCCAATGTGAATCGCGAACAACTGGCGGTGTTTGTGCTGACGGTCATGGAGGGCGCGGTGATGCAGGCGCGCGCACATCAGAATCTGGAACCTTATGACGCCTCCGTCGCGCAGCTTCGTGACTATATCAACAGGCTGCTGGCGGAGGGAGCGCAAAGAAGCAAGTCAACCATTCAGTAAAATCCGTAGTGGGTCAGTTTGAATTCCGTAGGGGCAGGGCTTGTCCCTGCCCTTCAATTCCAGCAACATCGGGCAGGGCACCCACAAGGGGCGCCCCTACCGAGAAATTTCAACCGGAGTCAAACTCGCAATCAAGGAGACGAGGCAGATGATCACAAGAAATCGCGCAGGAGTCTTACTGGTGGCGGTTCTACTGATGCTCGCACGGCCGCTCAGCTCGCAGATGCCGCCAGCAACCGAGAATCCCATGGACCAACTCGCCTGGATGATCGGTGGCACATGGACGGCGGAGGGCGACAAGGGGCCGGACGGAAAGCCCTTTCACGTCGAGAGCAAATTGCGCTGGACGGAGAATCATCGCGGGATGAAGTTCACCACCTGGTTTTTGATCGATGGGAAACTGACGCCCGTGTATGAGGGCTTGTACGCGTGGCATCCCGCCAAGAAAAAATTCACCTTCCTTTACTCCGACAACGAGGGAAACCTGACCGAAGGCGAAGCCACCATGACCGGCGACCACCTGGAGCAGGAATTCCAAATTGTCGAGGCCGATGGAACCGCGCGCACGCTGCGCTCCACCATCGTGCGCACCGGGCCGGACGACTATGA
>JASIKV010000067.1 GCA_030049455.1 Terriglobia bacterium | reverse complement strand
CGCAGCGGCTCCAGGGACCAGATACTTTCCGGAGTCGTTCGCCGGCACGACTGGACCATCGGGCACGTCAGTGATGTCCGCTGGTGATTGCAGCGCAATTTCTGCCGGAGAATTGCCGCGACCATCTTGCATCTGCCAAGTCGGAGATTCCTGGGGCAGCTCGGCAACCGTCTGCGAAGGAATTTCGGCGAAGGATTTCAGGAGTGCGGCTCCCGCGGAGAAGGAATCAGGATTTCTGCCTGTGGAGGCATTCAGATTCGGAGAAAATCCTGGCGAGGCCGCCATGGCATTCGGCGCGAAGGCAGGTGCGCTTTCCAGGGCGCGACCCAGGGTGAACGCGAACGATTCCTCCGCGGCGGCGTGACTGCCTGCTATCATCGAGCCGGAAGATGCCGGCACTGCCGCGCCCACGGATTGGACCTGGATGTTCGCCATAAGCAGATAGCCGAGCAGCAACATGCATAACCAGCGCCAAACCCTGGAATCGAGTGTGCGATCGCGATACGTTTGCCTAACTCCATTCAATCTAAAGTTTTTGCAGGTTTTGCCGACTGATTCGGGGACGCAATTCACCCCTTGAGGAATGCTCATGGCCGGAAAGGTTTGCCGGGTTCCTGGGCAAACTATGGCCAGCTCAGGCCGAAGCGTAAGTCATTCACTGACCCGCACGTATGTCAATGTACGGCTTCAATCGCTAGGTCGGAAATCAAATTGGTGGGCCGGAGCTACGGCCTCGAGAAGTGTCCCGCCCGTGTGATGAGGTAGCGGTCGTCCATCTGCTGCTGGGCTCGGCGATCCTGCGCAAGGTGGTAGGCGTGGCGCTGGCGGTCGCGCAGGTCCTCCATGATTTTTCGTTGCTGCTGGGTGTGGCGGTAGATTTCGATCTGCCGGCTCTGCAATTCCTTGAGCTTTGTCAAACGCTCATGCCACGCGGCGATTCGCCGAACGCGCGCGCGGTCACAAGCCAGATCGAACTGCATTTCCGCCGCAGTCAGGCCCTGCCGAAGTTTCCGTTGCAGGTGGCTCAGGAGGTTTGCCCGCTCGTTTTTTCCCCGCTCCACCTGCAACTGCGCCTTGTTGACTTCCCGGCTGATGATCTGAAGGCGCTGGCGCTCCCGCCGTTCAAAACTCTCGCGGCAGCTCAGCACGGCTTGCAGTGGAAATCGAAAGGGCATGAGGTGCGCTACCCGGGCAATGCCTGAAGGGCTGCCAAAGTATTTGTCATCGGCGCTGCTTCATTCGCCCGCTGCTGAAGAAATGCATGAAGGGCGGGAACAACCTCAATGGCCTGGTCCAGAACCGGGTCGAGGCCTTTTTGGTATGCGCCCACGCGAATCAAATCTTCCGATGCGCTATAGGCGGCAAGAAGCCTTCGCAGCCGCCGCGCCTTTTCCAGATGTTCCTGCGTGCATACGGCGGGCATCAGTCTGCTCAGGCTATCGAGGATGGAAATGGGAGGGTAATGGTTCTGCGAGGCGAGGCGGCGGTCAAGCACGACGTGACCGTCCAATAATGCCCGCACGGAATCGACCAGCGGATCCTGCTGGTCGTCGCCTTCCATCAATACGGTGTAAAAGGCCGTGATGCTGCCGCCGTTAAAGTGCCCCGCGCGCTCGATGAGCTGCGCGAGCAATGTAAACACACTCGGCGTATAACCTTTTGCGGTCGGCGGCTCACCCGCCGCCAGACCGATTTCCCGCTGCGCCATCGCCAGTCGGGTGATGGAATCGACCACCAGCAGAACGCTTTTATTCTTCATGGCGAAATACTCGGCCACGGTTGTAGCGACGAGCGCGGCACGGATGCGCAACAGCGGCGATTGGTCGGAGGTCGAGACAACCACCACGGAGCGCCTTCGCCCTTCTTCGCCCAAAGTTCCTTCCAGGAACTCCCGCACCTCGCGGCCGCGCTCACCCACCAGCGCCATCACTGTTACATCCGCAGCGCTGCCGCGAGACATTAATCCCAACAGTGTGCTTTTGCCGACGCCGCTGCCGCCAAAAACCCCCACCCTCTGCCCGCGTCCGCAGGTAATGAAGGCATCGATGGCGCGCACGCCGCAGCCCAAGACCTCGCGAATCGAATGACGGTTGAGGGGCGAGGGGCCGAGCGAATGCACAGGCCAGTATTCGCACGCCGCATAGTCGGGCCGCGAGTCGAGCGGCTTGCCCTGCCCGTCAATCACCCGCCCCAGCAGATCTTCGCCCACGCGCAAGGTCGGCTTGGCTCCCCAGGTGGCAATGCGGTCCCCATACCGGATGCCGCCTAACCGCTCGAGCGGCATGGAGAGAACGTTGGTGCCGCGAAAGCCCACCACTTCGCCCGCGTGGACTTCGCCGCCCGGGCCGGTTATTTCGCAACACTCACCGAGCGAGCAGAAAGGGCCCTCCGATTCCACAATGTGGCCGACAGCCTTGGTAACTCGGCCGAACCAGCGCGCAGTGGAAAGACTTTCCAGACGGCGGAAATACGGCAACAGTAGCGTAGGGTTTCCCATGGAACTTTCGTGAAGGCGATGGGCCGAAGCGGCTCTTCGCCATTTCCCGCCCGCGATTCCAATCAGGCCTTGTTGGGTCTTTGCGCCAGCAGATCAAAAAAGCCCTGCTCGATTTCCTTCAATTGTGTTTCAAGCGTCAAGTCGGTTGCGCCCAATTCCGTTTCCAGAATGCAGCGGCCCGGGCCGAGTGTGGCATCGCCCATCAATTCCGGAAGCGCTTTCATATCCGCCTGCGAGGAAAAAAAATCGCGCCAGACAGGGACCTGATCGGGTTGCACTTTTAGCCGGAGGTGCGTTCCGGCGGCAATGTTGTCCAGAGCTACGCGCACCACCCCCGCCAGGAGCAAGGGGTCAACCTGCGCTTCGCGGTGCAGGATCTTGCGCGCGATCGCCAGGGTCAACCCGACCACTTCCGATTCCACCCGATGAAAATAGTTTTCGCGCTCCTGAGCAAACTCACCGGCCGTCCGAAGCAGGCTCTGCTTCTCGGTTGCTAGTTTTTTTTCGAGCTCGGCCCGGCCCTGCGCCAGACCTTCCTCGCGTCCCTTTTCCCGGGCACGCGCCTCCCGCACGCGAATCTGTTCATCGTTGATCGAAGGTTTCGGGGGCGAATCCGGCTCGGGAACCCACAGCCGCTCGAGTGTCGAAGGGCTGGCCGCGGGCGCAGGGGGCTTGGGGACTGTTCCGGGCGCGAGGGGAGCAGGGTAAACATAAGCCTGCGCCTCGGGTTCGGCTGGTTGCGCTGCGGCGCTTGAATCAGACAACATAGGCGTCATCTCCAAAACTCTTCAAGGTCAATTTTCCTTCAGCCTCCAGCTTGCGCGCGAGTTGCACCACTTCCTGCTGCGCCGTGGTCACTTCCTTGGAGCGCACTGGCCCCAGCGCGTCCATGTCTTCCTTCAGCATCTGCGAGGCGCGCGATGACATGGTTTTGAAAACGTGATTCCGCATGTCCTCCGACGAACCCTTAAGCGCCAGCGCCAGCGTTTTCTTTTCCAACTGGCTTAACAGCTCGCGCATGCTGCTTTCGGGAACAGAAAGGAAATCCTCAAACGTAAACATCAGATTGCGAATGCTCAGCGCCAGCTTGGGGTCATCCTGTTCAATGACCTCCAGGATAGTTTTTGCCGTGCCCGGTTCGACGCGATTGAGCATGTCCGAAACCGCAGCGATGCCGCCGTATGCCCGCCG
>JASIKV010000515.1 GCA_030049455.1 Terriglobia bacterium | reverse complement strand
CAAGGATGCGATGGGTGCGCGCATTCGTCCGCAGTTTTACGTGGACATTCGCGCGACGCTCGCAAGAAAAAGAGAAATGCTCTCACGCCACGCCTCGCAGCGCGAATGGCTGCGCTCGCATCATGGAATTGACGAGTATCTGGAACGCATGACGGCATGGGCAGCCGCGTACGGAGCCGAGTGCGGTTTTGGCTACGCGGAAGGCTTTCGCCAGCATCTTGGGCACGCCTATCCGCGCGAGCCCTTGCTGCAAGAAGCGCTTCAAGGTTTGATCTATTCGTCCGGCGCCACTCCCCTTCAGTGACGCCTCCCACCGCAGCGCCTTCCTTACTCAGGTATTGTCTTGCGGTTTCCAGAGGGATACTATTGCCATCGCAGGGCCCACGCGATTGACTACCGGCAAGGCCATTTCCGCATCGTAATCAATAGGTGCAGGGGGGATTATGAAAATCAATTCGCGGACACTTTACCTCATATTCGGGATTGCCTTGATGATTCTCGTATTGGGCGGCAGCGGGACGGAATTGGGCGCAAAAGACAAAAGCCAGCAAGTCGGACCCAATGATCCAACCGTTCGCCTCTACAGTCTTCTGGACTCGAAGTACAACGGCATACTGGAGGATTACTGCGTTCTGGCAGGCCTTGTCGACGATTCCAAAAATCCCGGGCAAAAACAACAAAACGTTCTCCGCATCGAGTACAAAAAGGACCGGGCCTTCGGAAAGCTGCGCATCTACTTGCGGTCCGTCGCTCAGCTTTCGCCCGCGCAAATGAAGACCTACAGCCCCAAGCAGATCTACGACTTTGCCGAGACGGATTCCGCAAAGTTCACCAAGACCGATCCTGGGCCGTTCGGAAGACCTGGCGATGTTTACTTTGAGCCTGCCTCCGATGGAGGCGCTCTGGCGCCGGTCAACGTCACTCCCGAAGTCCAGGCCCACTATGAGCGCCTGTTGACCGAGTTTCTGTTGCCCTCACTTGAAAAGGGTGCGGCTGGCGGGAACACACAGTAGTCAGGCTTTCGCCGCCGCCAAAACAGCAGGCGCCGGACCTGCACTATTGCGGCTTTCCCTCGGTCAGGACCACGCGTGGAAATGAGGATGGGTTCTCAGGCGTCACGCGAAAGAGGTGGTCCTTTTTCGACTCCATCACGATCCGTTGCAGATCCTCCGAATCTGTGGGTTTTGAGGGTCGGATGACCTTATTCACGCCAAAGACCAACCCCAGCTCATAGCCCGCGCTGAATTTTCCTCCCTCGAAGTAAGTCACAGGAATCGCGATGTCTCCCGAGTAGCCGTGAGCGGTTTTCTTCCAGGCTGTAAAAATCTCCTGCGTGTAATCGTGAGGTTGCGGACGCGGCGGCAGGTAATCCTCATCGGAGAAGACGCTGGGCTTGACTGCGGCAAAATCTCCGGGGCTGAAGTAGAGCTTGTACTCATCGCCGGTGGGTTCGGTCGCCAGGTAGTTTTTGCGGAATCCCGCTTCCAGGGTCAGCGCCACCGTGTCGGCATTCTGAATGCCGCGTCCGAAGAAGGGCTGGTAGAGGTCGGGGTCCGTAACATCGACCCCGACGTAGAGGAAGCTCGCGTCCCATGCCAGCGCCACGCGCGCCGAGAGGTTATAGGAACCGTTCCACAGCTTGGCGCCGGTCATGAGCTGGGAAACTTCGTCCAGCTTGTAAAGGGGGCCGGTCTCCCACTTCGAAAAGTCGCCATCAAGATTGGGCGACTGCGCAAGCTGATATGCGGATAGCGCCTCATAACTTTCATCCCATTGCAGAAGGCCGTTTCCCTGGGAGTGGAACGCCGGGTCAGCGGAAACCTCCGGAATGCGATCGGCCGCGCGCTTGATGGCCGGTGAAATCTCTTCCAGCAAGGGCTGAAGGCGCCGCTGGTAGCGCAACCGGTCGAGCGCCGTATTCATTTCGGCAATCTGCGACTGCATCCTGGTCAGGTCAATGGGCGTGCGCCTCTCGTCAAAGAGCGGCGTGAAGTTCCCGCCATCCCAAATATAAGTTCCGTAGGTCTTGAGAAATGGCGCGAGCTGGCGCGGGCCGTCTTCCCCATATTGCGTCACCACGGCGTGGTTTTCGGATTGTGCGGGATCGTACGCGGCAGGGTTCCACAGGTACTCGGCAACGGTCTGGAGGGGAATCATCGAAGCGCGCGGTTGAATCATGGGGTTTGAAACGAGGCCGCGCGCCACGCCGGGCAAATTCTTGTCACGGCCCTCCAGCGGCCCCAGGTAGCGGCACCAGCGCGTCTGGTCGTTCACCGGGTAGTTGTCCCAAATCAGCGGCGGGCGACGGATAAAGCCGCTCCACTCGCGGGCCTGATCTGCGGTGATGGCGGGTGAAAAAACCTTGGGGCCAGTCCAGACGATGGGCACATCGGGATCGACTCCCGCGCCCAGCTCCTGAAGGTAATCGCGGCTGCCCCATTCGTTGGTGTAAACCGTGGGAGTCAGGGTCAGGCGGTTCGCCGGAGATTGAGCCTTGAGGAATTTGTACAGTTTGTTCGTCAGGTAGATGTGCGCCTGCGCCAGGGTTTTGAATTGCGCCTTGTCCTGCGCGTCCTGCAAATCCTGCGGCACGTCGTCGAGAAACAGCGCAAAACAGGAAACACCCAGCTTGCCGACTCCGGTGAGTTTGTCGGTCAGCATTTGGAAGTCCCGGTCGCTCGAATACGCCATGCTGAGTCCCGGGCTGATGGCGAAGCAAAAATCCACGAAGTTCTTTTTTGCGGTGTCCACCAGCTCACCCAGCCGCTGCTGGCCTTCCGGCGGGTAAGGCTCGCGCCACAGCTTGCGGTGATAGGGGTCGTCCTTGGGAGCGTAGTAATACACATTCATGCCGTGCGCGCCCTCAAAGTGCAGAATCTCCATGCGGTTCTGATGGGTCCAGGGAGTTCCGTAAAAGCCTTCCACCACGCCGCGCTCCGCGAAGGAAGGGAAATCCACGATCACCACCGAAAGGCCGTTTCGCTCCACGCGGACCACCTGCGGCCGGGGAATCATCTGGCTTGCAAGATTCGGCGGGAAGATCAAAAGCAGATCCGGAATCCGCAGCAATGCGTTGTGGAATCCCGCCCAGGTATTGGCCGTGATCCGCAGCCGATTGGGAACGGCGGCGCGAGGGTAGTTCCCCTCAAGAATGTAACCTTCCTGTGCAAGCTCGGCGCTGGGAGCGACAACGGAAGAACCTGCCGCGCGCTTGAGGTCATCGAGAAAAGTTGCCGCATTGCTCTCGAGGCGCAACTCGATGGCCAG
>JASIKV010000514.1 GCA_030049455.1 Terriglobia bacterium | reverse complement strand
CGATACCACGCATGGACGCGCATTGAAAATGCCGAGAGATCAAACGAGCTGATTCTAGGTGAGAATCCGCTGCCGCCTGGTTTTCAAGAAACGCCCATCGGAGACGTGCAGGCCTACTCGTTCGGCTACGATCGCGATTTCCATTTCATTCCTGACCTCGCAATCGCTCCGGGCGCGCAATTCACCGTCTACGGCGTGCCCGACATTTTGAAGCCCATTTACGGCTCGCACCCCGTGGGGGTCGCCATGTTTCTTCGCCTGAGGCCATTTATAGACGGGCGTTGAGGGATGGAAGCGAAGACCGGAATTTGACAGCGCGGCCCCGCACTCTAATGTTTTGCAAGTCGAGAGGATGCAAGGGATACAATAGAGGTTTTGGGCCCCTCCCCTCCGCATTTTACCTGCTCAAATAACCACCTTATTGTCAGCATGTTATAAGATTTGAGTGCAAAAAGCACACTTCCGACCATTTGTTTTCAATAGCTTACCAAGTTCGAGTTCACTCGTTGCGCAGAGCCATCAGCGGATCGATTCTTGACGCGCGGCGGGCGGGCAGATACCCGGCGAGAAACGCCACGGAGCCGAGGAGCAGAATCATTCCGGCAAATACCAGCGGATCACTGGCCGCCGTGCCGTACAGAAGGCTTGAAATCAGGCGCGCGACGATCAGGGAAGCCATCGTTCCTGTCGCGATTCCCACCAGCGCGAGCTTTAGAGTCCTTTCAATCACTCCCCTCTGCACGCTCCCCGGGCTGGCTCCCAGCGCCATGCGGATGCCGATTTCCTGGGTTCGTTGGGTGACCGAGTAGGCGATCACGCCGTAGATGCCGAGGGAAGCCAGCGTCAGTCCGAGCAGAGCGAAGGCGCCGACCAGAATGACAAAAAAGCGCCGCGGCGAGACCACATGATCCACCAATTGCTGGAGCGGCCGAAGCGGCGTGGCCGGCTGGCCGGGATTGATCTCGCGCAGCGTCTTCATCACGCTGGCGGCGAGCGCTTCCGGCGGCAGCTTTGTTCGCACCACCAATTGGCACCCCACCGGCCCCCATTGCGTTGCCGGAAGGTACATTTGCCAGCCGGCCAGGCTCTCCACATTGCTTTCGTGAATGTCGGCCGCGACGCCGATAACCTGAACGTAGTTGGCATTCACCAGTGCCATGCGCCCCACGGGATCTTCTCCCGGCCACAGGCGGCGCGCCACAGTCTCATTGATGATGACCACCTTCTGGTTCTTGGGGCCGTCGTCCCAACTGATGTCCCTGCCCTGGACCAAGCGTATCCCCAGGGCATGCAAGTAACCCGGCGAGACCATATAAACAAAGGTGGCTTCCAGCTCTCCCTGGCGATACGTCCTGCCCTTGGCGGCAATCCCCCAGGAGCGGTTGGTGCTCATGGGAACGTTATCGGATATTCCCGCCGTCTCGACCCCGGGAAGGGCTTCGACGCGGCGGATAATGTCCTGCCAAATTGCTCCCCGTTTTGCGGCGTCTCCCCCATCGTCGGACTCGACGCTGATCAAAGCAGCATGGCTGGGCTCGAAACCCACATCCACATCAAGGATGCGCAAAAAGCTGCGCAGCAGCAAACCGCTTCCCACCAAAAGCACGGAGGCCAGAGCGACCTCTGAAATCACCAGCGCGGCGCGTAAGGCTTCATGTTTTCGCCCGGCGCTCGACCCGTGGCCCGAGTCTTTCAACGCTTCCTGCAAATTTCCGCTGGAAATTTTCAAGCCCGGAGTCAGGCCGAAGAGTATCGCGGCAAGCACGGCGACGAGCAGCGTCCATCCCAGCGCCGCGCCATTCACACGCACGCTGCCCAGCAGCGGCAGGGCGATCGATCCCTGGTGGGCAAGATATCGCGTGACCGCGAACGCCAACCCCAGGCCCAACAGTGCGCCCCCTGCGGAGAGAATCAGACTTTCGGTAAGCATCTGCCGCACCAGGCGGGCGCGGCCTGCTCCCAGCGCGCTGCGCATGGCGAATTCCTTGCTCCGAGCCGCAGCCCGCCCCAGCAGCAGGTTCGAAAGGTTCACGCAAACGATTAGCAGAATCATTCCCACAGCGCACCACAGCACAATCAGCGAGCGCCGCAATTTGCCGCTCACATAGTCCTTCAGCCCCAGCACCCGGGCCGTGTAGCCGCCTCCCCATTCAGGATGTTTGACGTTGAAGTCCAGTTTCGGAAAGAGCAGGTCGGCCTCGGCCTGAGCTTGCGACCGGCTCACTTCAGGCCGCAGGCGGCCCACTAGCGCCATGGTGTTTCCCCAATCCCGCATATCGTCAAGGATGGCGGGCGTGTAGAGGTCGATTTTCGTACCCGGGGAGAAGACTGCTCCGAAATCAAACATGTCCGGCAGCACGCCGATTACCGTCGTTGCCGTGCCGCTCAAGTTGATGGTCCGCCCCACCAGGGCGGGGTCGGCGTTGAATTTGCGTTCCCAAAACGCGTGGCTCAGCAGCGCAACGGGCAGGCTTGAGTGATGGCATTCCTCCGGCCTGAAAAGACGGCCCAGGGCAGGTTCAATTCCCAGCGTGGAGAGGAAATTTCCCATCACCTCGAGACCCGTCACCGGTTGCGGCTGGTCTTGCCCAATCAGCTTGAGGTTGTCAGGGCCGGAAAAGGCGAAATAGCCCGAAACCGCCTGGAACGATCGATTGCGCTGCTGGAACTCCTCCGCCGCGTCGGCGGAATAGGTCATGGAGGATTCGCCGCCAGCGGTGTTTTTTGAGAGGATGCGCACCAACTGCCCCGGCGCGGGAAAGGGCAGGGGTCGCAGGAGCAGGGTGTCAACCACACTGAAGACGGCGATGTTGGCGCCGATTCCCAGGCCCAGGATCAGCACCGCCACCAACGCAAACGTTCGGTCGCGGCGCAGCGCTCGTAATGTGTAGCGTGCGTCCTGGCGCAGGACGTCCAGCCGCGGCAGGCCTCGCGCGTCGCGACTCTCTTCGCGCAGGCGCAACCGCGAACCGAGCGCGTCACGCGCCTCGGCCGGATCGCGCCCGGCCTCGCGAGCCTCCTCCAGATGCGATTGCAATTCCTCATCAATCTCGCGGTTCAGGCGATCCCCGCGAAATACATTTACCACGCGCGAAACCCATGACATATCAAGCCATCCTCATCACCCGGTCTATGGCTATGGAAACCGCCTGCCAGCGCGACTCTTCTGCGGCCAGCCGCCGCTGGCCCGCGCGGGTCAGCTCGTACAAGCGCGCCCGCCGCCCCGTATC
>JASIKV010000513.1 GCA_030049455.1 Terriglobia bacterium | reverse complement strand
AGCCAGAGGCGGTCTTCGGGCGGAAGTTCGTTCAACGACGCCTCCGCCAATTTGGGAAAGCCCAGCGTGCGCGAATCGATGTCCTGGCGCAAGGTGGTGTCTCCCAGAATCTCTGAAAGCTCTCCTTCCGCGTATCTCCGGCTCAAGTCCATCTGCCAAAGGCGGTCTTGCGCGGTGACGTAACCCTGTGCGAAAAGAGCGTCTTCCATCGACCGGGCGCGAATATGGGGGACACCGCGAGCGTCGCGAAGAACTTCCACTTGCGCTGCAAGCCCTGGAACGGGAATCGCGCCATCGAGAACGGGGAAGCTGGCCCGCGTGCGCCAGCGTACCCAAATTCCGCCTGCCAAAAGAATAAGCAGCAGGAGCAATAGAATGGAAATGAAGAGTCGCTTAAGGAAGCGTTTCATAAACTGTGAAGCGCAATTCTGATCGGCAATTGTGCGATTTCGAAAATGGAGCGGTTGTCTCCGACCCCCCGTCGGCGCTCCGAGAGTGCCGCTACAACAAACGGCCCCATCGCCCTGCCATTGACTTTGCCCACCTCATGCCCTATTTTGTAGCAGTACTAAAGTACTGGTAATGGCCTATCGCACTAACTTGCCCTTTCGTGGTTCCGAAGCTATAGTACGCACTCTGCTTGTTGGTGTCCAATTTCAAGTAAGGAACGGACAAAACAGACCATGGCAAGCGCCGACTCAAACGTGCCATCGGCTGATGATGCCAGCGTACCGTTAGGCCTTGGCGGCGCCTGGCCTCTCCAACTCCGGAACTTCATTGTCCGGCACTTGGAGGGGCTCTTCATCGTCCTGGTGCTGGGCATCGTTGGCGCTGTCTTCTATCTCTTTCCCTATAAGATTGCCTTCCTGAACTTTTTCTACCTTCCGGTTCTGGGTGCTGCGTTCTTTCTCGGCAAGCGTCAGGCGGTGATGGGCGCGGTCCTCTGCACGTTGTCGGGGGTGCTGTTTGCCTGGTACCGCCCGGCGGAGTTCGCCGTGCAGGGAACGCGCATCAACGCCCTGCTGGTGCTCGCCACGTGGGGCGGGTTCCTGATTCTGGCCAGTGCTTCGATCGGTTCACTGCAAGAGCGTCTTGCCAAAGGATTTGAGGAGACGCGCCAGCTTTATGAGGAGTTGAAACGCAGCCGAGTATCGGAAGAAATGAAGGAAAAGGTGGAGAAAGCCCTGTATGCCACCATGGATCCGGTGGTCGCGAAGCTGGCGACCGAGGGCAAGCTGCGGTTTGAGAAACGCGAAATCAGCATCATGTTCACCGACCTCACCAATTTCACCACCTATTCCGACAACAACCGCGCTGACGTGGTGCTGGAGGAACTCAATCGGTTCCTGGGACAGATCGAGCCCATCGTCGCGCTGTTCCGCGGGCATATCGACAAGTACATGGGCGACGGGATCATGGTGGAATTCGGCGCGCCTGTGGATTACGACCGCCACGCCCTGCTGGCGGTGGTGGCTGGTTTGCGCATGCAGGGCACGGTGAAAAAACTGAACCTGCCGTGGCGCATGCGGATCGGCATCGCGACGGGAAGCACGGTGGTGGGCATGCTGGGAGTGCGGCGGCAGGCGTACAGCGCCGTGGGGGACCGTGTGAACGTGGCGAAGCGCCTGGAAGAAATTTGCGAACCCACCAAGGTTGCCATTGATGAGCCGACTTTCCGCGCCGTGGAGCCCTTTGTCCACGCAGCGAAGCTGCGCAACATGGGTTATGGGCGGCAAACCGACCAGGAGTTGCTCGAACGCATGACGGCGCTGGAGGAAAGGCTCTCGCGCGAAAGTGAAAGCGCGGAGCTTCTCTACGAACTGGGCAAAGTGAACTTTGAGCTGCACGACGCCACCACGGCCATTCGCTACTTTGAACGCGCCCTTGCTCTGGACCCGCAATCCACCCAAATCAAGCTGGCCTACGCCGACGCCAACTTCAAACGCGACGAATACGAAAAGATCCAGCTCAAAGGAAAACTGCAGAAGATCACCATTTATGAGGTCACGGGACTGAAAGACCGGTGGAATGATCCGGCGGTTATCCCCGCGGCCATGGCCTCCACCTACGGCCACGCGCTCTCGCACATCGAGATTCCCGAAGACGTGGTTTTGGCCGTCGAGGCTTTGGATGGAGCGATCGGCCACTGCAAGGTTGTCGCGCTGCTTTCTTACGCCCTGGCGGACCGGCTGAAGGTGAACGAAGAGATGAAGAAGACGATCCTGCTGGCGGGCTACCTTCAGGACCTCGGCAAGGAAGCGGTGCCGCACAACGTTTTGAATCGCGCGGGCAGCCTGACGGACCAGGAGTCAAAGCTGGTGGAAAAGTATGTTCCCGAAAGTGTGGCGGCGTGCCGGCGCATGGGGTATGTCGATGCCCATCTGCTGGACATCGTGGGCCACCATCACGAGATGTGGGATGGAACCGGCTATCCGGACGGGCTGAAGGGCGAGGATATTCCGCTGGGAGCGCGCATCACGGCCGTTGCCGAGGCTTACAGCGCGCTGACCTCCTGGCGGCCTTATCACGAAGCCTGGGATATGCGCGTGGCGATCAGCGAAATTCGCAAAGGTATGGAAAAGGGCCGGTACGATCCCAAGGTGGCTACAACCCTCATTGAAATGCTTCGTCCGTCGGCGGCGAGTTCCTGAGTTGCGGTCATCTATGTATGTATCGCACCGGCGCCAGCGCCGCTTGAATCAATCTCCCCAACAAAGATAGAATAGCTCTTGAAGCATTAGGCAAACCCTTGTTCCGTGTGGAAGCATCCAACCTGGCAGGGGTTTGACCAAGGAGTGTACGACGAGGGCATGCTGCGGAGAAATGTCGGGGGAAAATCCATTCCGGCCACCTGCCTTGATGACATAAAGAACTGAATTCCGTCTAATAACGCAGGGGCGTCGATTTAAGGTCCCCTGAAATAATCACGGGGCGAGCTGACACGAAGGTGATGGCTCTCATGGCGCGTCAAAGGCGTTCAGCGCGCGGAAAGGCAGTGACCGATGTGAATGTGCGCCGCACATTTGGCGGGCGGCATCCAGCGGTCCAATGATGGAGGAGAACTTCATGCGAATTGACAAACAGTTCTTGCGGGAAAATTTGGGTGGCTTGAGCATTACCCTGATCGGAGTGATGACCCTGGGATTGTCGGTAATGCTTTACCAGGGACACCATAGCTTTCCGGGCTTCGCAATGGCTCAGGGAAAGGAATTAGACGGGCCGGACATCGACGTTTTGGAGCGCCAGAACCAGGCCTACGAGCAAATCGCCAAGGCGGTCTCGCCGGCCATCGTGGCAATCAAATCCACCCAGGTCGTCCGGGTGCAGCAGTCGCCTTTTTTGAACGACCCATTTTTCAGGCAATTTTTCGGAAACGTGTTTCCCCAGGCCCCACGCTCGGTGCCTGAGCACGCGCTGGGCAGCGGCGTCATTGTCTCGTCCGACGGCTACATCGTGACGAACAACCACGTGATTGCCAAGGCCACGGAGATTGAAGTGGACCTTCCCGACAAGCGGACGTTTAAGGGCAAGGTGGTCGGCGCCGATCCTCAGACCGACATTGCTGTAGTGAAGATTGATGGAACCAATCTTCCCATCGCCTCCTTTGGCGATTCCGACAAGCTTAAAGTTGGCGATACCGTTATGGCTTTCGGGAATCCCTTCGAACAGTACAACACCGTAACTCGCGGAAGTGTGAGCGCGCTGGGCCGCAGCAACAATCAGATCGAAGGGCCGAATGGAATCGAGGACTTCATTCAGACTGACGCCGCGATCAATCCGGGGAACTCCGGCGGAGCTCTGGTGAACGTGCGCGGCCAGGTGATAGGTATCAACACTGCGATTCTGAGCGGAAACTCCGGGCCGGGCGGGGAAGGCGCTTTCGTCGGCATCGGGTTTGCCATTCCTTCCAACATGGCCAAGCAGGTCATGGAAGGCCTGGTCAAGAACGGCAAAGTGAGCCGCGGATTCCTGGACCTGCACATCGCGGATTTGACTGAGGATTTGGCAAAACAGTTCAAAGTGCCGGATACGGCCGGCGCGCTTGTGCAGGATGTCACTCCCGGCGGACCGGCCGACAAGGCTGGAGTCAAGGCTGGGGACGTGGTTCGCAAGCTGAACGGTCAGCCGATTGAAAACTCGGGTCAGCTTACTGCCGCGATCACCGAGATGAATCCCGGCTCCGTCGCCACGCTGGATATTTTGCGCGACGGCCAGTCCATGACCATCAAAGTCACCCTGGGTGAGCGGCCGGCGGAATTCAATGCGCAGAATGAACCCAGCGGCGGCGGAGGTGTCCAGCAGGGAACCCTGCGCGGCGTCCAGGTGCAAGGCCTGACTCCTTCGCTGCGCGATCAGTTGGGTGTGCCCTCGAACGTGAACGGGGTGGTGATTACTCAAATCGATCCGAACTCCGTGGCCGCGCAGAACGGCTTGCAGGAGGGCGATGTGATTGAGAGCATCAACCGCCAGCCCGTACGCACCGTCGGCGATTTCAACAAGCTGGCGGCGCAGGCCAAAGGCCAGGTGCTGCTGCGCATCAATCGTCAGGGCCAGAGCTTTTTCGCGGTTATCAGTCCTGACGGCGGGGACGGCGACGGCCAGTAACCCCGAGGCGTTGAATCCTGTAAATCGCAGTTGGGGAGGGGGCCTGGTTTTTCAGGCCCCCAACTCGTTCAACTCGCAAGTTCATGCGAACCGCTGCGAAGGTGAAGAGGCTCTTGACCGTCTTGTTGATCGCTGCCGCAGCCGGAATTCTGATTGCCGCCGGCGCCCTTAGGATTGTCGAGAACCGGATCATCTTCTTCCCTCCGCGCTATCCGGAGGGTTTTCCCTCCCCTCAGGTCATTCAACAAAAAGTCGAAGATATCTGGCTGGTCACGCACGACGGTGTGAAAATCAACGCCTTCTATCATTCCAATCCTGCTTCCCATCAGGTCATCCTCTGCTTCCACGGCAATGCGGAAAACATCGGTTACGGCTTCGAGCATCTTGGCGAGATGTCGGCGCTGGGCACAAACCTTCTTGCCGTTGACTACCGCGGCTATGGAAAGAGCGAGGGCAAGCCGGAGGAGGCCGGGGTTTATCTGGATGCCGACGCGGCTTACGATTACCTGACGCAGAAGCGGAACTTCCGCCCGCAGGACATCATTGTCTACGGCCATTCGCTCGGCGGCGCCGTGGCCGTGAACCTGGCGTCGCGCCGGCCTTGCGCCGGCCTGATTGTCGAAAGCTCGTTTACCAGCGCTCGGGACATGGCAAGGCGAATGTTTTCAATTCCGCTTATCGCCTATGTGGTGAAGTCGCGATTCGATTCCGAAGAGCTGATTCGAAAGGTTCACATGCCCATTCTGATTGTGCACGGCGCGCGCGATGAAACCGTTCCGTATGAAATGGGGGAGCAGCTTTATCAGGCGGCGCCCGAGCCCAAAAAGTTCTATCGCGTGGAAGGCGCAGGCCACAACGATGTGATGGAAGTGGGCGGCGTGGAGTATCTGAGTTGCCTGAAGAACTTCGTCGCCGGCGTAGCGCGACCGTAGCTTTTCCGTGGTTGTAGCGCGGATGTCCTCACCCGCGTTTGTCTCGCTCGCCTCACTGCGCATTTGCCGCCCCTCTCGGCAACGGCGCTTCCGCCGCGGCTGGGGACAGCCGTGCTACAGCAAAATCCGCGGGCGACGAGTGCGTTTTCTTACTCGCCGCGCAACGCTTCCATGGGATCAACTCGCGACGCCCGGCGCGCCGGCAGATAACCCGCCAGCACTGCCACGGCCAGCAGCAGCGTCGAGACAAGAACGAAAGTCGGCACGTCGCTCGTGGAAATTCCAAAGAGCATGCCGGATAAAAGACGGCCGGCGGCGAGCGCGCAGGGAATTCCCAAACCGATTCCCGCCACACCGAGCGCCAGCGATTCGCGCAAGACCAGCCAGTGAACGCTTGCCGGAGCCGCCCCCAGCGCCACTCGAACTCCGAATTCGCGCGTGCGGTGGGTGACCGCAAAGGACATCAGGCCGTAAAGCCCTACGGAAGCAAGCAGCAACGCGAGCGCCGCAAAGAAACCGGAAAGCAGCGCGATCACGCGGTCCTCCACCAGCGCCTGGCTGACCACTTGCGCGACGGTTTTCGATCCCATGGTGTAATCGTGGCCGAGGGATTCAACCTCCCGAGCCACCAGCCTGCCCACCGATTGGGGATTCCCACGCGTCCGCACCAGCATATTTCCCTCTCGTGCCGACACATTTCCCTCTCGTCCCGAGTGCTGAGAGAAAGGCAGGTAAATCACGGGCGCGTCCGACTGATGCAAATCGAAAACTCGAGCGTTATTCGCGACGCCCACCACCTGGAGGTTTGAATACTCCGGCATGAAGCCGAAGCGAACAAGCTGGCCTACTGCGCTTCCGCCCGGAAATAATCGATCCGCAACACTCCGGCTGAGAATTGCCACGCGCGGGTGGTGATCGTCATCGCTCCAGTTGAAATCGCGGCCTTCGGATAAACCGATTCCAAGCGATGCCATGAATCCGGGTGTGATCGCCGCCTCATTTGCCATCACGCCGGCGGAGGCGTTTGAGGCGTCCTGCTGCGTTGAGACACTATCTTGCCAGCCCTGGCCTTCTCCCACCGTCGTGTCCGAGAAACCAACGGAAGCGACGCCGGGCAGGCTCGCGACGCGCTCGGTAAGCTGCCGGTAGTAGCTGTTTATATCGAGCTTCGGGTCCGCGCCCGGGCGGGGTGAAAGCTGAACGTCGAGCACGCTTTCTTCCATGCCGGGACCAATCGAGCACAACTTCTGAAAACTCCTCGCCAGAAGGCCCGCGCCCAACATCAGGATGAGGGAGAGAGCGATCTGCGTGACGATCAGGGATTTGCCCAGTAATCCTGTCGAGCTTGCCAGGCGGCGCGTATTTTGCTGGACGAGCTTGGCTGGATCTTCTCTCGCACTGAGCCATGCCGGCGCGAGTCCGAAAAGAATTCCCGTCACCACCGCCGCCGACGCAGTGACGGCCAGCACACGCCAATCCGGGCGAAGGTCGAAGAAGATGGGTGTGAGCGAGCCTTCCGTCAGCAGGCTCACCAGCCAGCGGCTTCCCCAAAATGCGAAAGCGAGACCGAGCAGGGCGCCAATTGCAGAGAGCGAGAGACTTTCGATCATCACCTGGCGTGCGACGGCCCAGCGGCCGGCTCCCAACGCGACGCGGACTCCTACTTCATGACGGCGCGACGCAGC
>JASIKV010000512.1 GCA_030049455.1 Terriglobia bacterium | reverse complement strand
TGGATCCGCCCTGAAGCGAGTTTAAGTTTTGCCTGTGACGGTGGAAGCGATCAGAGCAGCGATTGAGTTGCTCCCAGTCGTCGGATGCTCATCCCCGCCCTGCATCGCGGCGATCGTCCCCGGGACCCATTCCTGCGACTCTAAAAGATGCTGGATTCACCGAAGAGGAATTCCTAAATGGTCAATATGAGTCACTCAATTTCCCGGCGAGATTTTCTCGAAAAATCAGCAACACTTGCAACATTGACTGCGGCGGGTGAGTCCTCCTCGCGCGGCGCAGGGCTTCCAGGCGGCCGCACTTTGCGCCTAGGCGGGCCGATCTTTCTGAAATCCGACGACCCTGGCGAGCTGGCGGCGGAGCATCGCCGCCTGGGGTATCGCGCCGCTTATGCGCCTCCGGTGAAGATCGATGACACGGATAGAATCAAGGCCATGATCAAGGAATTTGCGGCCTGCGATGTGGTTCTGGCGGAAGTGGGCGCGTGGCGCAATATGCTTGACCCGGACCTCGACAAACGCCGCGAGAATCTTTCCTACGTACAGGAACGTCTGGCCGTCGCGGAGGCGCTCGGCGCACGCTGCTGTGTGGACATTGCCGGCTCGTACAATCCCACTTACTGGTGCGGGCCTGATCCCAAAAACTTTTCCGAGGAATTTATCGACGCAACCGTGGAAAACTGCCGAAACTTCATCGACGCGGTCAAACCCACGCGAACTAAATTTACCATTGAAATGATGCCCTTCAATTTTCCCTCCGGTCCGGACGATTACCTGAAGCTCATCAAGAAAGTTGACCGCCCCGCCTTCGCCGTTCACCTGGACGTATGCAATGTCATGAACTCGCCGGAGCGCATGTACAACAACAGCGCCATGATCGACGAGTGTTTTCGCAAGCTGGGGCGATGGATTGTCTCCTGCCACGCGAAGGACTTGACGTGGGAGGACTATGTTCAGGTGTGCTTGCGCGAAGTCATTCCCGGCCGGGGGCACATCGACTATCGCGCCTATTTGCGCGGGCTCGCAGGCCTCACCACCGATGCCCCGTTGATGCTCGAACACCTGAAGACAGCGGAAGAATACGATGAGGGCCGCCATCACATTCAGAGCCTGGCCCGCGAGATGGGTCTATCCTTCGGCGTGGAGGGCGCGTAACGCTGAGCGCGCTCACCGCAGCGTTTACAGCTCGCGGAAGTCCATTGCTGCCGGCTGGTCACGGAACCCCCGAGTCTTGATTCCGAGGTAGATTCCTCCCACAACAAACCATACGGCTCCCACCATCGTGGCGATGAAATTCAAGTTGATGCAGAGCCATGCGCAGAAGGCAAATCCCAGGAAAGGAAGTATCATGTCAGCCAAAAGGTTGGTCCGGCCTCCGTTCACGCGCTTGATTCCAAACTGCCAGAAGGTTGCGAAGTTGACTCCCATAAAGCACATAAAGGCGCCGAAGTTCAGCACCTCCGCTCCGTTTTCAAAGCCGTGGCCGTTGAGCGAAAGCAGCCATCCTCCGCCGAAAGCGAGGGCGGCGATGATCCAAATGTTGTAGTTTGGCGCGTTATGCTTCGTCTCGAGGTGGGCAAAAACGCGGCGCGGGATAATTTCATCGCGTCCCATGCCGAAGAGCAGGCGCGCCGCTCCAAGTCCGCCAGTAAGTCCGCAGCCCAGCGCGGCGACAACCGTCACCGCGGTCATGCCGAGGAACAAGGGGTGACCGCCCACGCGCATGCAGGCTTCCATGAAGGCGCCGTCAACGTTTTCGAAGTGAATGGCCGGCCAAACGCGTTGCCCCAGGTAGACTTCCAGGCTGCAAAACGCCCCCGTAAACAGGCACACTAGCACCGTGGCCAGCAAAATATTACGCTTGGGGTTTTGAGCGTCCTCAGCAAGCGTGGTGACGCCGTCGAATCCGACGTAAGTGAGCGCTGCCAGCGGCACGGCGCCGCCGACCAAGCGGAAGTTGAACGTCTTGGGATCATAAAGGGGCAAGGAGGAGAAGATTCCGCCCCAGCCGTTCAGATGAAAAAGGTAACGCAGAGCGAGAACCATGAACGCTGCAATCACCAACGACATCGAGCCGAGCAGAAGCTTGTTGGCCAGCGCGCTGGCACGAATGCCGCGCAGATTCAAGAGGGTCACAACGCCAACGAAAACTGCCATCAGGGCCGGCGCGGGAATCCAATGGACCCACCCGTGGATTGTATCTGCGACCCAAACCGCGTTGATGAGCGGCTGGAGCAGGTACTCCAGAAGCATCGCCCAGCCTACCAGAAATCCCAGATGGAGATTCAGCCCACGCCCCACGTAGGTGTAGGCCGACCCCGCAGAGGGGTACAGCGCCGCCATGCGTCCGTAACTGAACGCAGTAATCATCATGGCGAACATCCCGAGCAGCAAGGTGTCCACAATGTATCCGCGGGATTGCTCCTGCACGACGCCGAAGAGGGGAATGGGAGCGATGGGCGAAATCAGTACAATGCCGTAGAAGATGAGGTCCCACAGGGTAAGCACCCGGCGCAGGTGGGGGGCCGATTGGGAATGGCTTGCCTCGGTCGCAGAATTTGCGTCGCCCATCAGCAATTGCTCGCCCTGCACTTCCGCCCCGGATTTTTTTGGGGAGGATGACAGTATCTCATGAGGGTAGGCGGCCCGTAAATATCAGCTTCCAATTGCGGGCGCTTCACGATTCGCCGCCAGCTATGTTACGATTCTTGACTAGCGGGAAATTCGCGCTCTGTGCTTGGCCGCGGTATTCCGAGGTTTGAAGGGGCCGGGCGAAGCTTACAAAGGCAAAGAGTGGATCCTCAAACCCGTCAACGACCGCGCATCCTAAGCGGCATGCGTCCCACCGGCAAAGTTCACCTCGGCAACCTGGTGGGGGCTCTCCAAAATTGGGTGAAGCTTCAGGACCAATACGAAAGCTTCCACTTCGTCGCCGACTGGCACATGCTGACGACGGGTTACGACAATACCGTCGACCTGCACCAGGACACGTGGGAGATGGTTGCAGACTGGCTGGCGTGCGGGCTCGACCCGAAGAAGGCCACGCTCTTTGTTCAATCGCGACTGCCGGAGCACGCGGAACTGCATCTGCTCTTTTCCATGATTACTCCGCTCGGGTGGCTGGAGCGGGTGCCGACTTACAAGGAGCAACTCGCCAACCTCAGCGACCACGACATCAATACCTATGGATTTCTCGGCTACCCGCTGCTGCAAGCTGCCGACATCCTGATGTACAAAGCCAAGGCAGTGCCCGTGGGTGAGGACCAGGTGCCGCACGTGGAATTAACGCGGGAAGTGGCGCGGCGGTTCAACTTATTATTTGGCAAGGCAGACAGAGCAGGAATCACCAAATTCGAAGGAAAATCGTTTCAAGAACAGTCGCCGGATGGCAAGGCGGAGATGATCAATCGCGGGCTGGTGAATGTTGACCCGATATTCCACGAACCCGAAGCTTTGCTTACATCCGCGCCACGCCTGCCCGGCACAGACGGCCGCAAAATGTCGAAAAGCTACGGCAATGCGATTTTCCTCACAGATCCAGCCGACGTCGTGTCGAAAAAGCTGGCGACCATGGTGACCGATCCCGCGCGCAAGCGGCGCACGGACCCGGGGAATCCCGATATCTGCCCGGTGTTCGACCTGCACAAGATTTTCTCCACGCAGGGAACCATCGACCAGGTCAATCGGGATTGCCGCACGGCCGCCATCGGCTGCGTCGATTGCAAGAAGCTTGCCGCGGGGCATTTGAACGCCTTTCTCGCGCCCATCCAGGAGCGGCGAAAACCTTACGAGCAGAATTCCCAGAAGGTTTGGAACGTGCTCGAGGAAGGAACGGCCAAGGCTCGCGCTATTGCGCAGACTACCATGAAGGAAGTCCGCGCGGCGGTCAGGCTGACCTGAATGGAAGACAACGATTCCAATCCGCAGTCGTCCGCGTCGCCCGAACCGGTGCAAGTGGCTGCTTCGCCGGCCAAGCGTGTTTCGCACCTTCCTGTGCCGCCACCCTCTGTCAGTGTGGGAATCTACGAAGGTCCACTCGATCTCCTGCTCGATTTGATTCGCAAACAGCAGATCAACATCTACGACATTCCCATTGCCAAGATCACCCAGCAGTACCTCGATTACCTGCACATGATGCAGGAACTGAACATCGACGTGGCGGGTGAATTCATCTTCATGGCGGCGACGCTGATTTACATCAAGTCACGCACGCTTCTGCCCGTGGATCCCACGGCTCCGCCCGAGGAGCAGGAAGATCCCCGCGCGGAATTGGTTCACAAGCTGCTTGAGCACGAACAGTTCAAGAATGCGGCGGAAATGCTCAACTCGAAGCGTCTGCTGGAAGACGCCATGTGGTCGCAACCAGGAATCGATGAGTTTTCCGAGGCGGAGGATGAGCCCGGTCTAGTGGTCTCCGTGTTTGACCTGATTTCGGTTTTCCGCGAGATCCTGGAGCGCGCCAAGAAGAAGCCGCAAATTCAGATCCGGCGCGAAGAAGTGACCGTGGCGCAGATGATTGAGCACGTCAAACAGACTTTGCGCTTGAGCTCCGGCCCGATTCTATTGACCGATCTGATCGGCGACTTTCTGTGGCGCCAAGCGCTGATTGCGCTGTTCCTGGCGCTGCTAGAGCTGGTGCGCTTGCGTGCCATTCTGCTTCGCCAAAAGGATTTGTTTTCGGCGATTACCATCGCCAAGAGTAAACGCTTTGAAGAAATTCTGGCGGCCACCTCCGCGCAGGAATTGGCGGCGGGGCTGGACGAGGAAACAAAGGATGAAGTGTGAAGGTTGAAATCCGCGCTTTACTTTTACCCTTTACACTTTCTTTGCACGACTGACAAAGGACGAGATTCGGGCTGAATCATGCTGATTGACGAAAACCTGAAAGCTCTTCTCGAGGGAATCATCTACATTGCGCCGGAGCCCGTAACTCTTGACGGCATCATGAAGGCTCTTGAGGGCGAGGATCGCGAGCGTGTGAAGGAAAAGCTGCGCGAGCTGGTGGCGGATTACGAGCAGGCTTCCCACGGAATCCACATCCGGCAAGTGGCCAATGGCTATAAATTCTCGACCAAAGCTGAGCACCATGAAACTCTGCGGAATTATGTAAAGAGCCTGAAGCCTCCCATCCGGCTTTCGAAACCTGCGCTTGAGACCCTGGCGGTCATTGCCTATCGCCAGCCGGTGACCGTGCCGGAGATTGATGAAATTCGCGGCGTGGATTCCGGTGGAGTGATTCATACTCTCCTCGAAAAAAAACTGGTAGTAACTTCCGGCCGCAAGAGCGTCGTGGGCCGCCCGATTCTTTATCGCACCTCGAAGGACTTCCTGGTGCATTTCGGATTGAAGGACGTGGGTGAGCTTCCAAGCTTGAAGGAATTTGAGGAATTGGCAAAGCGCGCCCTGGGTTCCGAGTGGGGGAATGAGGCCGCGCAGGCGTCCGGCGAGGATCCCGCCGAGCCGCCTGCCCCCGATAGCACGGCCGCGGCACCAGCGGAGGCCGCGCTCGAAGAGAATACTCACTTCGCTCCGCCCGAGACTGAACCACCTGAGAACTAAAACCAGGATTCCGATTATTGCCCCCCGGGCGCCGCCCATGCAAGAACGACTTCAAAAGATCATTGCCGGTGCGGGAATCACATCCCGCCGAAAGGCCGAGCAAATCATCCTGGAAGGCCGGGTCACAGTGAACGGACAGCCCGTCTCCAAACTGGGATCAAAGGCCGACGCCGAGCATGACCACATTCGCGTTGATGGGCGGCTGCTGACGCGGACCACGGAATTTACTTATTTGCTTTTGAATAAGCCGGTGGGATACGTTTCCACCGTCAGCGACCCGCAAAAGCGTCCAACTGTCATTTCGCTGGTTCGCGGAATCAAGCAGCGCGTATATCCCGTCGGGCGGCTGGACTTTCATTCGTCCGGGTTGATGATTCTGACCAACGATGGCGAGCTGGCAAATATTCTGATGTCGCGGGAATCCGCTGTCCCGCGATCGTACCTGGTCAAACTGGAAGGCAAGCCGGATCCTGCCGGCATTGCAAAGCTGGAGAGCGGAATATCCTTGGATGGCCGCCGGACCGAACCCTGCCGCATTCGTCCGATTGGTGAAGGCGACAAGCCCTGGTACGAAATTACCCTTGTCGAAGGGCGCTACCACCAAGTCCGCCGGATGTTTGAGCGCGTCGGTCAGCCGGTGGTAAAGTTAAAGCGTGTAAGGATTGCCTTTTTGTCCGATAAGGATTTGGCGCCCGGCCGGGTTCGTCATCTGACGCGAGAAGAAGTTGCGCGACTGAAAGGTTGGAAGGGAGGTGCAAAGGGTAAGGGGTAAAACCCGGCGCGGTGTGATGGGCTTCAAGCCTTTTAGCCCTTAGCCTTTCGATGGTCATGCGACGTTCCCCGATCTACGACATCCTGCCGCCGTGGTCCAGCCGCATTCGGCCGTACCCTCCCGGTAAGCCGATTGAGGAAGTCGAACGCGAGCTGGGGCGCACAGCCATTAAGCTTGCATCCAACGAGAATCCCCTGGGACCCTCTCCCAAAGCCCAGGAAGCCATTCAGCACTACCTTAGTCATATTCATTTTTATCCGGATGGAAGCGGATATTACCTGCGGCAGAAACTTGCGGAAATTCACGAGATTCCGCCGAACCAGATCATTCTGGGGGCGGGCTCGACTGACCTGATTGAACTTGTGGCGAAGACGTTTCTTTCCGGCAGCGCGGACGAAGCCATCACTTCGGAGTCGGCCTTTTACATGTACAAGCTCGCCGTTGAGGACATGGGCGCCGGCTTGGTCGAGACCCCCATGCGCGATTTAACCTTTGATCTCGCAGGAATTGCGCAGGCCGTGAGCGCGCGGACCAAAGTGGTTTACCTCGGCAATCCCAACAACCCGACAGGCACGATGTTCGCAGCGGATGATCTTGAGCGCTTTCTTGCGGCCATTCCGCCGCGGGTGCTCGTGGTACTGGACGAAGCGTACTATGAATACGTCCGCCAGTCAGATTATTCCCGATCGGTGGACCTAGTGCGGGCGGGTAAGAATCTGCTCGTGCTCAGGACTTTCTCCAAGGTTCACGGCCTGGCGGGCATCCGGTTGGGATATGGGCTGGGAAATCCGGAACTCATCGAATGCCTGCAACGCATTCGCTCTCCTTTCAATGCATCGAGTCTGGCACAAGTCGCGGGAATTGCTGCTTTGGATGACACGGAGCACGTTGCCAAATCCGTGGAATGCAACTCTCGAGAGATGAAATTCCTGACTGGCGAGTTTACGCTCATGGGGATTCATTACACACCCTCCTTTGGAAATTTCCTGCTGATGGAAACCGGCCGCGATTGTGAGGAGGACTTTATTCGCCTTCTTCATCAAGGAGTCATTGTGCGGCCCATGAAGCTGTACGGTTTTCCCACAAGCTTACGCGTTACTGTGGGAAGACACGAAGAGAATGAGCGGTTGCTCGAGGCGCTTGAGCGCGTGCTCGCTCCACAGGAACGGGGGCAGGAAGCAGAAGCAAGGACATAGCCCAGTGGACTTCCTTGCGTCTTAGGCATCTCGATGCCTGAATCTCTATCCCGCTATGGCTGACACCATTCGCGAAATCCTGGAGAAGGGCAAGACGCTGGCGTTTGTGGGCTTGTCCTCAAAGGCCATGCGCCCGAGCTACGGCGTGGCGGCATACATGCAACGCCACGGGTATCGAATCATTCCTGTAAATCCCAATGAAGAATCCGTTCTGGGCGAAAAGGGTTATGCCTCACTGGACGCCGTCCAGGAGCCTTTTGACGTTGTCGTAATTTTTCGCCGGCCGGAATTCGTTCCGGAAGTTGTGGAATCGGCTATTCGCAAAGGCGCGAGAGTTGTGTGGATGCAGGAAGGGATAGTCCATGAGGAGGCCGCCGAGCGCGCGCGCACCGCGGGCCTGAAGGTGGTTATGGACCACTGCATTCTCAAGGAGTACGCTAAGCGTTTCGTCATCCAAAGGGCTTAGAGTTACGGCGCGGGCAAGCGAACGCAGCGTTTTCATTTGCCTGTAACATACTTTTTCTTCCATTCCTCAATGGCTTGCATCGTTTGTTTCCACTTTTTTTCCAAACCCTGGTCGGTGGGGCAATAGTAATGCCGATCCTTCAGGTTATCGGGCAGGCATGTCATGTCCGTCAGCTTGTTTTCGGCGTCGTGCGCGTATTGATAGCCTTTGCCGTAACCAAAGTTCGCCATCAAACCGGTCACGGCGTTGCGCAGGTGGAAGGGGACGGGCTGGGCCATGGTCTGTTGCGCGTCGCGCACCACCTCGCCATAGCCGACGTAGAGCGCATTGGACTTCGGCGAGAGCGCTAGATAGACTGCTGCCTCAGCGAGTGCCAGGTTCCCTTCGGGCATTCCCAAAAAGTGAACGGCCTGCATCGCCGCCACGGTCACGCTCAGGGCATTAGGGTCCGCCATACCGATATCCTCTGAAGCTTCGCGAATCAACCGTCGTGCGATATAGAGCGGGTCTTCGCCGGCTTCCAGCATGCGGCCCAGCCAATAGAGGGTGGCGTCGGCATCCGAGTTGCGAATGGATTTATGAAGCGCGGAGATCAGGTTGTAATGCTCCTCTCCGGCCTTATCGTAGAGCAAGACTTTCCGTTGAATTGCGTCCTCAACAAGCGTCTCGGTGATCCCAGCACGGCCTTGCGCGTCATGTGGGGCGGCAGTTGCGGCAGTTTCGAGGGTGTTGAACGCCGAGCGCGCATCGCCGTTCGAAAAAACTGCGATCTGGCGCAGCAGGTCGTCGGAGATTTCCAACCCCCGGCCGCCCAGGCCGCGCTTTGAGTCCTCAAGGGCACGGCGCAGCAGCGCCTGCACCTCATCGGTGGAAAGCGCCGAAAGCATATAGACCTTGGCGCGAGAAAGCAGAGCCGCGTTTACTTCAAACGAAGGGTTTTCTGTGGTTGCGCCGATCAGTACGATGTCGCCTCGTTCAACGTATGGGAGAAAAGCGTCCTGCTGTGCTTTATTGAAGCGATGCATCTCGTCGATAAAAAGAACAGTGCGGCGGCCGTAGTGACGGGATTTTTCCGCAGCTGCCATCACCTCCTTGATTTCCTTGATGCCGGAGAGCACGGCGCTGAAGCGCAAAAAATCGCTGCGCGTCTTACGGGCCACGATAGTGGCAAGCGTGGTCTTTCCCGAACCCGGCGGTCCCCAGAGGATCATTGAGCCCAATTCGTCGCGCTCAATTTGGCGGCGCAGAGCTTTTCCCGGCCCCAGGATGTGAAGCTGTCCGACGAATTCCTCGATGGT
Source organism: Terriglobia bacterium (assembly GCA_030049455.1). Classification (GTDB taxonomy): domain Bacteria; phylum Acidobacteriota; class Terriglobia; order UBA7540; family UBA7540; genus Bog-366. Next base: position 11,483 of record JASIKV010000512.1, on the reverse strand, counting down.
TTCAGGGCGCATGCGGTCGGCGAGAGGTGACGCGGCGGCGGGCTTGTCGCCCTCAGCATTGCGGGCAGGGGATGGTTCGAAGAGGCTCATGATAGAAATGCAAGACGTTTATCAGTCCCGGAATCCTCTCTGCCGGGCCGCTTCGTAAAGGAAAATGCTTGCAGCGGTGGCCGCGTTGAGGGAATCAACCTCCTTGCGAATGGGAATGCTTAGAAGCTGGCTGGCGTGTCTGGCGATTTCATCAGGCAAGCCGCTGGCTTCGCGACCGACGAGGATGGCGATCGGTCCTCGCAAGTCCGCTTCGGTCAAAGATGCCGGGCTATTTCGCTCCGCTGCCACGATGTGCACGCGCCGGCCCAGATCGGGCAGCGCAACCTTTGGGTCGAGCCCGCAAACAAGCGGAAGATGGAAGATGGCTCCGGCCGAGGAGCGCACAGCTTTAGGGTTGAAAGGGCTCACAGTCTCCTGCAGGGTCAAAAACGCGGTGGCCGAAAAGGCCAGAGCAGTGCGAATCATCGTGCCCATATTTCCCGGGTCCTGCAGACGGCACGCGACGACCAGCAGTGGATTCTTTGCCGTCAGAACCTGCTCCATATCAAAGCGCTGAAGTTCCACGAGCGCGGCTATTCCTTGTGGCGATTCCGTCTGCGCAATAGTCGCAAACAATCGATCCGAAACCTGCGTGGTTTCGGCTTCCGCGGGGATCTGCTTAAAAATCTCAGCAAACTTCTCTGCCGCGCCAGTGGTTACCAGCACGCTGTGAACCTTTGCGAGCGGGGCCGCTTTAAGCGCTTCCTCAACAAGGAAAGGCCCTTCCACGGCGAGCCAACCCTCCTTGGTTGTCCCTTCGGCCAGCGCGCGACGAAAGACCTTCAGCAAGGAGTTAGCGGGGCTCGATATTTCTCTTCGTAATGCTGAACGCATGAAACGGCCTTGACAGTTGTATTGGCTGCGACCACAGCTTAGCGCCTCATCGCTGTGAAGTCGAGGCCTGACCTTAGTTGCAACGTCTGGCAATCTGTCGCCTGCCCGCGCCTGTGATAGAATCGCGCCGCTTTCCTTTATTCGTCACCTCAAAGGAGGTTTCCATGCGACGACTTGGATTGCTTGCATTTTTGTTTTGTGTTGTACCCCTTGCGCAGGCTCAGCAACTGAGCGGGCTACTCTCAAATCTGACCAGACCGCAGGATTATGTCTTGAAGCGCGCCGGAAGCTGGGACCGGACGGGCGCGAACGACGATTCGCGCCGAATCGCTCCTGGCGAAACCCTCACGGTCCTCGAGGATTCCGGACCCGGCGTGGTCACGCATGTGTGGTTCACCATTGCCAGCGGTGAGAAGGACCACCTGAAGAAACTTGTGCTTCGCATGTATTGGGACGGCGAGCCCACGCCCAGCGTCGAGGCTCCGATTGGTGATTTCTTCGGCCTGGGTCTGGGGGAGTATTTTACCTACCAATCCCTGCCGCTGGCGGTGAGCTCCGTGAAGGCGCTGAATTCGTTTTTCCCCATGCCATTTCGCAAATCGGCCAAAATCACGGTGACCAATGAAGGCTCAAAACCCGTTGGGGCCTGCTACTTCAACATTGAGTACCGCGTCTACTCGAAGCCGCTCCCCGAGGACACGCTCTACTTCCACGCTCAATATCGCCAGGCTACCCCCAATCGCGGGTGGACGAATCAGTGGCAAAGCAACGGCGACCCGCAAATCGACGGGAAGCCCAACTTGACGGGGGAAGACAATTACGTCTGGTTGGAGGCGACCGGCCGCGGACATTACGTGGGTGAGACGATGTCGGTGCTGCAAAATCAGGACGAATGGTGGGGCGAGGGCGACGACATGTTTTTCATTGACGGCGACAAGGTTCCCACCATCGAGGGCACCGGTTCAGAAGACTATTTTCTCGGAGCCTGGGATTTTGGCGGGAAGCCCTTCGCCTATGAACTTTTTGGTGCACCTGTGGTGGGCGAGGAGAAAGCCGGAAGCCGTTCGTCGGTCTACCGATTCCATTTGGATTCGCCGATTCCCTTTACCAGGTCCATTCGGGCCACGATTGAACATGGGCACGCGAATCATCGCTCCGACAGTTTCTTCTCTGTGGCGTATTGGTATCAAACCGAGCCGCACGCGCCCTTTCCACCCTTGCCGCCGGTGGAAGACCGCATTCCCAAACTCTACTGCGTGGGCGGGCCGGGGAATGAGGCATGTAAGTAGGCTTGGCCATCGGGCCATTCTGCCGTTTGGCGATTTGGGGCTCGGCCCGCCGGAGAGCTGCCGAGTTCAGGCGATTATCGCAGCGGTGGATGGCGCCTTGGCCCCTGAACCACATTCTGAAGTGGCTCTCCCGCGACGAGCCGGTCAATATTCTGCGCAATGAACTGGAAGCGATTGTCGCGTGTTCCCTTCATCCAGCCGGAAACGTGTGGCGTCATGATGATGTTAGCCAGTTTATGAAACGGAAAGTGTGAGGGAGCAAGCGGACGCATGTTCTTCGGATACCTGTACCAAACGTCGATGGCTGCACCTTGAATGCGATTTGACTTCAGCGCGTTGTAGAGGGCTTCCTCCTGGACGACTGCACCTCGCGCCACGTTGATGAGGCATGCAGTACGCTTCATCCAACTGAATTCCCGCCGGCCAATGAGCCCTCGCGTGGCCTCCGTGAGCGGGCAGGCGACGACAACATAGTCGGCGGCCGCGAGCAATTGACGAAGGGCGGAGGGACCTTTGTAAAACTCAATGTGCCGAGGCTTATGGGCAGGCGGGTGGGCGCTGACGACCCAGATTTTCATTCCAAACGCCCGGGCTCGCGAAGCCACTTCCTTCCCGATTCGGCCATACCCGATCAGCCCCAGGGTTTGCCCTTGAATTTCCGGGACCGGCGGCGTGCCCCAAATCCAACTTCCCCGCCATAACCCGCGACGAAATTGCGCGTCCATGTTCATCACGTCGCGGCTCAATGCCAAAATCATCATCATGACGTACTCGCCGATGGCGGGACCATGGAAGTAGGCATTGGCGACAGTCGTTTTAGGAGAAAGGGCGCGAAGGCAGATGGCGTCAACGCCCGCACCGGTTACGTGCAGCAACTTCAGCCCCTGTGCGTACGGGGCCATTGACTCTGCGAATGAACTTGCCACCAATACATCCGCGTGCGTCAGTTCCCGTGGCGCCGCCCGATGACGCGAAGGGCCAGGAATTGATTTCACGCGATGGGGAGTTTTCAAATACGCCCGCAAGAGCGCGTGACCTTCAGAGGCCTGCTTGCCCCAGAGAATGACTGTGATTGGTGAACCCTTCAGTTGCTTTGGCATCCCCTGAGCCTTTCCAGGAATCAGTCCTGATGCACGATGACGAATGTTTGATTCTTTGCTCGAACCGCGTGGCAGAACTCGTCCCGCGCAATTATCGTAGACTAATCGCTCCTGGCCCAGAGAAAAAATATGCGCTTGGCCCGCGCGCCGAGCGTCTTGACGCCAGCGAATTTCCTCGTCACTATAGGGGTGCAGTGCAAGTGGGCCTGTAGCTCAGCTGGGAGAGCACATGGTTTGCAACCATGGGGTCGGGAGTTCGATCCTCCCCAGGTCCACCAATTAATTCAGAAACTAGCGACTCCTGCGTTCTCGCTCATCCTCATTTGATTACCATTTTGGTTCAAATCAACCTCAAAACCGGAGGACTTTCCAGCGGGCGCGCCCGGTACGCGTGTGTCGATGGAATCCGATGCGGCGCGCTTAGTGGCCATTCGGATACTGCTGTAGTCCCCTAGAAGCAATTTCGGAATTCAGAGCAATCCGCATTTACTCCTCCGTAGGTGTCGACCGTTCCCCGACGATCCAGGTGGGCTTCCGCATTTGGTGCGGTCCGGTAAAAAAATGGAGCAGAAAGAGCATTAGCATAAGTACTCCGATGCTGAACCCGGTTCGCTGGTTGGGGGGCATTATCATTATGAATAAGATGTATGCGCTCCAAGCGAGCGCCAGAAGATTAATCAAATTGCTCCGGCCGCCGAGGCTCCATGGGCCGCGCTTGGCAGTCCACTGCGGCTTTTTCCTCCATCCGAGGAAGATAGGAATTGAATAGGCGAGGTAACATCCCACCACGCTGAGGGAAGTCACGACAGCCACTGATCCGCTGTAAATCATCGCTGCAAATGCCAGCCCTGTGACGAGCCATATGGCTGCCACGGGCGTACGATGCTTTGGGCTCGTTCTGCCCCACCTTTGGGAAAAGGGCAAGCCTTTATCGCGCGCAAGCGCGAAAATTACGCGCGAGCCCGAAGTTAGCGTGGAGAGCCCGCAGAACCACATCGCCGCCACCGCCAGCAACAGAACTGCCCGTCCGGCCCGTTCGCCCAGTGTCGAAATGACAATTGCCAGCACGGCGGGAAGGGAATTGCCCGCAGAATCCGTGGCATTCAGAACACCGCTCAGGCTGGGGATGGTCCAGGTGAGGCCCATCACCAGGATGTAACCGAATATGGCGGACACGACGACGCCCAGCACGATTCCCCACGGCGCGCGGCGCCGCGGGTCGACGGTTTCTTCCGACACCTGCGCGGGGCCGTCGTACCCCGTGAACACCCACTGCGCCTGAAGCAGGCCCAGCATGAAGAGCCAAACGTAAGGCGCGTGAATGGAGCTGGAGGTCTCACGGCTCAGCAGAAAACCGAGGGGTTGCTTCGGCGCAAAGATCATCAGCGAACCCACCAGGACTGCCACTCCCACGATGTGCACGGTTACGCTCATGTCGCTGATCCAAGCCACCCAGCGAATGCCGTAGTGATTGATCAGCGCGTGCGAAAGCAAAATCAGTCCGTAGGTCAGCAAAAGGATCGAATGCGAGGAACCGAGCCCCAGCACCGGTACGAGATATGTTGCGCAGCCGTAGTCGATCCCTGCCGTTTCCGTAACCAGTCCAACGATGTTGAACCATGCGGTGAACCACGCCCAGGTGGGCCCGCCCAGCTCTGCCGACCAGTGGTAGGTGCCTCCGGAAGTGGGAATTGCCGAGCAAAGTTCGCCCATGCTCAGCGCCACGAACAGCGAGCCCACGGAAACAAGTGGCCACCCAAGCGTCATCTCCAACGGGCCGCCCATGCGCAGTCCGTAATCGTAAAGCGTGAAGATGCCGGTGATGATCGAGATGATGGTGAAGGAAATCGCGAAGGTTGAAAAGCCGCCCATGCTGCGCAGCAATTCCTGAGTGTATCCGAAGCGCTCCAGCTCGCGAGCATCGCGCTGCGCTTGTGTTTCTTGGCTGTGGGCGGAGGGCGTCAAATCGGCGTTCCATCCCCTTCACTTCACGCTGTCATGCGGATTTTGTTGCCCGATCCGTGATGGAAGGCCATGGTAGTTTCTTGAAGAGCGGGGGTCAAGTTGGAAGCATTCATGGAGGAGACAAAAGCGCCCCGACAGGAAAGCAGGGACTGTGCGGCATGGGCAGCCGACAAATCGTGCCACGGCCTTCCAGGCCGTCGCATATACACGGGCAGGATGACCGTGCCACGGGTTCAGAACTCACACGCGCAGCAACCCCAGCGGGTCACCGGCCTTGAACCCCGGGAACACGGAATCCAGGTCCTTCTGGCCCATGTGCTCCCGCACCAGTTCGCCAAGCACATCCCGATAATCGGTGGTCACGGCGAGATCGCGACCCTCGAAGAGTTGCTCTTTTTCGAGGCCGGGCCATTTGCCGTAGACCTTTCCGCCCTTCACGGGGCCTCCCAGCACCATCATCAAACTACCGTGGCCGTGGTCGGTGCCCGCGTCGCCATTCTCTTCCACAGTGCGGCCGAATTCCGACATGGTAATGATCACGATATCCTCCATGCGGTCACCCATATCCTGGCTGAAGGCGGAAAGCGCGGAGGAAAATTGGCGCAGCCGCTCGGACAACTGCGGCCCCTCATTGCCGTGATGGTCCCAGCCGTCGATTTCCGCAAAGGCGGCCTCCACGCCTACATTGGCCTTGATCAGCCGCGCAAGCTGCTGAAGGCTGCGTCCCAATTGCCCGCCCTGGTTATATTCCCCGTCTTGGGGGGAATAGGAGTCGCGGTTGATGGAGTCCATTATTTTCATTACTTCGAAAGCATTCCTGCCGGTGCGGCCCCATAGCGGGTCATTCGAGGAATTATACATAGATTCGAGAATCGACGTGGCCTCGCTATTCCCCAGGTTGAATTGCTGAGCGTTCCCAATGGCGATGACCTCACGCTCGCCGCGCAGCGTATGCGCAACCTGGTTGCCGAGCGTCACGGCGCGCAGCGGTGAGGTGCCATCGGTGGCCGGCGGTAAAGCACGATTCAGCCAGCCATCACCCAGGTTTTTGCTGGTGGTACCCGATTCCATAAAGTCCTGCGCGTCGAAATGGGAACGCGAGGAATCGGGCGAGCCGGTGGCTTCCACAATCGCCAGTTGACCCTTGTCCCAAAGGGGCTTGAGCGGTTGCAGGGCGCCGTGCAACGCGAACGTGCCGTCCAAATCGATGGCCTCGTTTGAAAACCGGTTGTCGCGGCCGGAATCGCTCGCCGCAACCTTCCGCGTGGGGGCCGCGATTCGGAGTGTGGGACGCAATTCGTGATAGCGCCTTTCAGAAAACGGCACGACAATGTTCAGTCCATCAGCCGCGCCGCGCATGAAGATGGCCACCAAGACCTTCCGCCGCTGATCGCCGCCATTCTGGTCCGCCAGCGTGGCCGCGCGAGCCAGCCACGATGGCACCGCTCCTATTCCTGCCAGGACGATAGCGGAATCGCGCAAGAAAATACGCCGTGTGGACATGGTTTCACCTCCGTTGAAAATCCGGTGAGCCGAGCAGCAGGGTTGTAATGAAGGCTGGGCCTTTGTGCCCGCTGGCGATCCCATCCGGACTGACGGGGTCGCTTGCCGCTTCCGACTCCCCTGGGGATTCCAAACCCTTTGCAATCGCCGCCTGCGTTTCCGGCGAGGCATCATGACCCAGCAAATCGCGCGCAATCGTTGCCGGATCCTTCCTATCCAATCGCGAGGAATCAGGCAAAACGCCCGGAATCATTCCGTAGGCGAGGGCGGCGGAAAAATTCATCCTTCCCATCAGGCCGGTGGCGCTCAGCCAGGCGTCGCCGGTGTTGGGATAACCGTTAGGCTCGAGCTTGTCGTAAAGCGGCTCGCCCAATTCCGAAATTTTGCTCACCAGCGCGTAGGCGTTAGTGGTTTCGCCGCCTACGGCGCGCACCGCGCTCACCACCATCTCGAATGGGGACTTCACCTTTGCCTCGTACGCCCCCTCCGACATGAATTCGGGCGAAGTGAACATGACTTCCATCACAGCCCGCAGGTCGCCATCGGTTTTCGTGAATGTTTGCGCCATGCGGTCCACCAATGCGGGTGGCGGATCGTCGGCCACAAAGCGCTGCGCCAGCTCGCGCGAAATGAATCGGGCCGTGGAAGGATGGTGCGCCAGGATGTCGATGACCTGAAGGCCGTCCTGCTCACCGCCGCCGGCGGGAATCTTATGGCCGAGGACGGTTTTTTCGCCCGTGTCGTGCATGAAAGAAGCGAAGACGAATTCCGGATGCTGCGGGTCGCGAACCGTCCAGCCCGTGAAGCAGCGCGCCACCGCGATTACGTCATCCTGCGTGTATCCGCCCTTCACGCCCAGGGTGTGCAGCTCCATCACCTCGCGGCCGTAATTCTCGTTCAGGCCATGCGCAATGCGCGCGAGCGGACCGGGAAGAATCGAATTCGGCACGCCATTCACCGTGCGGCGATCGGGCGCGAACGGACCCACATTAAACGAACCGGGCGCCATCGAGTCCCAGTTGTCCAGGTAATAGAGCATCGCCGGATGCTGCGCGGTGGCCAGCAATAAATCCTTGAAGTGGCCGAAGACGTGCGGGCGAATTGCGTCGCGCTCGTATGTGGCGGTCAGAAGGTGCATCACATTTCCGACGCGGGGAATATTCTTCGATTCGTCCACGTTGAAGTGGTTGAACCAGAAATCCACCAGCACTTCCTGCAACTGCCGGCTGGAATATATCGCGCGCAAAACCTTGGCCTCGTGATGGTCATCCATCACCACCTGCTGCGGGTTGCGCTTCAACTCGCCCTGGCGGCGCAACTCCGGAAAATCCGCCGCGCGGTCAGGAGGCAACAGACCGGCCACAAGTGGGCGTTTTTCCGGGTCAAGGTAAGCAAACAGCGCGGCAAGTTGTTCCTTGGTGCCCGACCTCGTGACCTCCATCTGGTCGGGATTCAGCAAATCCCTTAACTGCGGGTTTTGCCGGCGAAACTCCGCCGAGCGTTCTTCATTTTCGGCCCGCTGCGCCGCCTCAGCTTCCTTGCGGTACTCTTCCGGGATGTATTTCAGAACATTGGGGGGTAGAGCGGCCAGCACTTTCCGGCGCTTTTCCGGTTCAAGGGATTTCAGGATTTCCTCGCGCTCCTCGGCCGTGCCCAGCCGAACTTTCTGGGCATCTTCCTGCGAAAGAAGGTCTTCCAGGCGCTCCTGCGGCCGCTGCATGGGCATCATCATGTTTTGCGGCGGAGCGAAGTAATTGTCCATCAGGTCGGCCGTGCTCAGCCGCAACGTGTCGAGAGGCTTCAGCTTTGCTTCGAGTGCGGGATTTTCCGGAATTTCTTCCGGGTGCAGTTGCAGGTGAATCCATTTCGCCACGCCCATGCGGCGCACCGCGTCCTCATCGCCCGGCCGTGGCCCAAAGGCCAGACGGTTCAGCACATGAATGATCTGTTTGCCTTCAGGAAGCCGCTGGGAGAAGGGGTCCGATGTGTTGCCGGAGAGTGTTACACCGCAAACAAAGAGGGACGAGATCAGAATCGTGAGTAACAGGCGTCGCATGGATGCCGAACCTCGAAAGGAAATCTGGCATCCGGGCTGTTCCCGGTTCTTGCTGGTAACGTTCTATTATATCCCGAAACGGAGCATCCTGGCGCCAAACGATCGGGTGACGAAACTGTGAGCCCACCCCTTGTCGGTTCATCAATTCCGGGTCGCCAGTTCTACTGCGGCACTTTAGTGCTCGAAATTATGAGCGTTCAAATCCTCCATTGGTTGCCTGAAATTTTTGGTGGCTATCCCTGCTGATCCGGAAGAGCATGACCTGGCGTTGCGCACGGCATCCCTTTCACAGTTTGAGGAAATGATGCTTAACGGAAAAATTCGCTATACGTACACTATTGCCGCATGGGGTTTGTAAAAAATGTGGACTGAGCACGAAGGAAGATACGCAGCTGGCGGGCCACGGAAGTAGCGCGGCGGGGATACTTCAAAGAGGTTTTCGACGCAGAAGGTGATGTTTTCCGCGAGTCAAGGAACTCAACCTGCCCTGGCATCATCCAATCAGAGTGGCGACCGATTGAACTCTCGGCAGCAATGTGTTTTGTTCCGATTCGCGGTCAACCACGCCTTTTAGAACCAGAATTCAGCATAATTCCTCAGGAGGGAATTCATGGCGAAGATGAAGGTTGCGCAGGTTGGGAAAGCAGGTGGTCCATTCGAATTGGTCGAACGCGATGTGCCGCGACCCGCTCCGGGTCAGGTTCGGATTCGCGTGCAAGCATGCGGGATCTGTCACAGTGACTCTCTCACGAAAGAAGGTCAATGGCCGGGGATCCAGTACCCTCGCGTGCCTGGGCATGAAATCGCCGGGGTGATTGACGAAGTGGGCGCAGGCGTGACCGGCTGGGCAAAGGGCCAGAGGGTTGGTGTGGGATGGTATGGTGGGCATTGCGGCAACTGCGCGCCTTGCCGCCGCGGTGAGTTCATCAACTGCCTTTATCTCTCAATCCCCGGAATTAGCTACGACGGTGGTTACGAAGAGTTCATGGTCGCTCCTGCCGACGCGTTGGCGCTGATGCCGGAAGGCATTTCGCCGGAGGATGCCGCACCCTTGCTTTGCGCAGGCATAACTACCTTCAACGCGCTGCGGCACAGCGGCGCTGGCCCGGGTGACCTGGTGGCGATTCAAGGAGTCGGCGGGCTGGGCCACCTGGGAATTCAATTTGCCAACAGGTTCGGATATAAAGTGGCGGCCGTCAGCCGCGGGGCGGAGAACGCTGCCCTGGCAAAGAGGCTCGGCGCACACGTTTACATCGACAGCAAAGCTACCAATGCGGTTGAGGAATTGAAGAAGCTCGGCGGCGCGCGAGTCATTCTGGCAACCGCGCCCAGCGCCCAGGCGATGACGGCGCTATTCGACGGGTTGGGAACCAACGGAACGATGGTGGTGCTGGGCGCAAGCATGGAAGCCATTCAGGTAACGCCCATCCAGCTCATTATGGGGCGCAGGAGCCTGCAAGGCTGGCCGTCGGGGACTTCCATCGACTCCGAGGACACCCTCAATTTTTCGGTTATGGCCGGGGTGCGGCCGATGATTGAAAAGTTCCCCTTGGAACGCGCGGGCGAGGCTTACGAAAGAATGATGAGCGGTAAGGCGGAATATCGTGTGGTCCTGACCGTGTCCAACGCCTGAGGCCAACTGACAAGGAGCGAGCTTGGGCGACAAGAGAAAGCACAGCAGGCGGCAACACGGCCGCAAGCACCTGGATCGCAGGGTGGGCGAACGCCGGGGCGGCGGCGTCCCCCCTGCGCCGGACACTCCTGCCCGGCATGACACCGGCAAACGCCAGCGCAGGTCCGACCACAAGTAGGATGCCTGACCGGCAAAATCCATTTCAGATCCGATGATTCAAGCTTTTGCAGAGAGTCGAGGGCTCTGGAATGGTCAGATTTCAGGCTGGATTGACGGGACCTGAGTCCGACAAAGCCCCGGTCGGAAGGCCGGAACTAATTTCGTTCAACCTTGAATCAGTTTTGCGTAAACAGAGGGATCCACGTTGCCGCCGCTTATCACGCAGCAGACCAACCGATCCTTGAAAATCTCCGGCTGGGTCAGCACGGCCGCGACGCTCAAGGCTCCCGTCGGCTCAACTTTCAAGTTGGCGGAATTGAATAGCAGTCGCACGGCTTCCTGAATTTGTTCCTCCGGCACCTCAACAATCTGTTGCAAGCCCCGCTGGAGAATTTTCCAATTGCGTTCTCCCAGGCTGAGCGTCCTGGCGCCATCCGCCAGGGTTTGGGGCTCTTGGTCATTTTTTATGATGTGGCCGGCTTTGAGGGACCGCGCCGCATCGTTCCCGAGCAAGGGCTCCGCGCCGATGACTTGAATTTTCTTGCGAGCCCGCTTGATTCCGGTAATTACTCCACTGGCGAGACCGCCTCCTCCGATGGGGACAACAACAAATTCCGGCAAGGGTTTAAGTGCGCTCAATTCTCTGCCGAGCGAGCTGTTCCCCAAAATGACATATGGGTCATCGTAAGCGCTGGCCACGAAGGCATCCGGATGCTGCAGAGACAATTCCGTAACTCGCGCGGACCGGCTGGTTACGCCCACGTCAATCAGGTCGACCTGAGCGCCATACCCGCGGACCGCGTCGATCTTGACTTTCGCAGAAGTCGCGGGCATCACCACAATGCAGGATTTAT
>JASIKV010000511.1 GCA_030049455.1 Terriglobia bacterium | reverse complement strand
CCGGCGTGTTCGAGTTTCGATCAATTCAAGGATTACGAAGAGCGCGGCCGCGTGTTTAAGGAACTGGTCAAGAAACTTGACCGTGAAGTTTGGGAAGGCAAAGTAACCCTGCAGGCGGCTCCGGTATTGGAAAGGAAACACTCGGAGGCGGCCGTCGAAATGCCGGAGGCGGCAACGACTGGACTTGAATCGGATGTAAGTGAGCCTGCATCCGCCGGTCATGAGTCCAGCGTCGACAAGCTTGTAGAACCGGCCACGAAAGTCTTAGGCGAAAGCGCCGCAGGTTTAGAAGCGCGGCCTGTTGATCCCGCCCCCGAGGCTCCTGAGCCAGTCGAGCCAGAAGTCGAGACCCAAACTGCCGGGAAGGTCATGGCTGAATCTGAACCCACTGACGTCGTTGAGCCTGAGTCAGACCTGTTGCAGGAGTCTGCACCGCCAGCGATTCATGAAGCCGAGCCGGCCGGCGCTGCGGAAGCCCTCGCCCCAGCGATAGATGCCGCACAGGCCGGCGCCGAAGATAAGATAGGTGAACGCCCACTCGAATTGACGTACATCTTTGAAGTGGACGCCGTGGAAATGCCGGCGGCGGAATCGCAGGTTGCGCCCGAATACGAGCCCTCGATCCCTGTTTCGACGGGCCTGCTGGAGGCTTCTGATGAGGAGGCGTTGCCGTACGAGACGCGCGCGAGAGAATTCGCGAGGCCGGAGTCACGGGTTGCAAGAAGTTCCAAAGATCTGGAGGCAAAGTCCGAGACGCCGCCCGCTCCCCGGCAGCCGAAGTTGTTTGACGGCAGTGCCGAGTGAGTTGTAGGGGTACGGCAACCCGAACCCCTACAACCAGAGCTATGGTCTCTTAGGCATGTTGGGTTCATGACCATGACAAGCTCGGAATGGAAAGATGTTATGGATGATCTCCTTGACGGAGTTGAGCGAGAGGTTCGCTTTTCAGCTCGGGCTAAGATTAAGAGCTCACTGAATGAATTTCGAACGCGTCTCAAGGAGATTCTCACCATCCAACAACGCAGGCATTTTGAGAAGGAGTTGGAAGCATTCCTCCAGAGCAAACCGTTCTTGCGAGGCGCAGCAGAGCGATACGTGTGCAAGAAGCTAATCCCAGCGCTTGAATCAGCAACAGAGGCAATGACCAAGGCGAATCGTATTCTCACAAAATGGAAAGTGGGCCAAGGCTCTTCAACTGCAACGGCAGGGATTCCCGACCCCGGACCCCGGACTCCGGACTAATTTTCTATGGCCCGACAACTTCAATCCGACAAAATCCTGTTCGCCTCCGTGGTGGGCCTGGTGCTTTTTGGCGCGTTGATGGTGTTCAGCGCCTCGGCAGTGATGGCCGCGGACCGTTACAACAACGCCGATTACTTTCTGCTTCGGCAACTGGCCTGGGCTGCGGTTGGAATGATTGCGGTCGGCTTGCTGATGCACCTGGATTACCGGCGCCTGGCGAGTCCGCTGGTGGTCTTTCCCGCGCTGGGGATTGAGTTTGTCCTGCTGGTCACGGTTTTCTTCGTCGACCGAAGCCACAATACGCACCGATGGTTCCACCTGGGCCCGGCAAGCTTCCAGCCCTCGGAATTCGCCAAGATTGTTCTGGTGATATTCCTCGCATTCTTCCTGGACATGCGTAAAGGTGAAGTGAACGACTTGAAGCACACGCTTGCTCCCATCCTGCTCGTCACGGCCTGCATGGCCATGCTGGTGCTGCGCGAGCCGGACCTGGGGACAACCCTGGCACTGTGCCTGATTCTTACCGCAATGCTGTTTGCCGCGGGACTGAAGCTGCGTTACTTCGTGTATGCAGGGCTCTCCGCCATACCGGGGCTTTATTGGGTCATTTTCCACTCTGCTTATCGCTACAACCGCGTTCTGGCATTTTTGAATCCTTACGCCGACCCCTTGGGCAAAGGATTCCAGATCCTCCAATCGTACATCGCCGTGGGAACCGGCGGAATCACGGGCCTGGGGTTGATGGAAGGCAAACAGAAGCTGTTCTTCCTGCCCGAGCCGCAAACGGACTTCATCTTTGCGGTGGTGGGAGAAGAATTGGGTCTAATCGGGACCGTGGCCGTGGCGGCCGTCTTTCTGGTAATTCTACTGCGCGGGCTGCGGGCCAGCGCGGCGTGCAAAGATGACTTCGGGCGCCTGCTGGCCATCGGGTTGACGGTCATGATCGTCGGACAGGCGCTGGTGAACATGAGTGTGGTGCTGGGACTGCTTCCCACCAAGGGAATTCCGCTGCCCTTTGTAAGCTATGGCGGATCGTCGCTGCTGGTGAATTTGATTGCGGTGGGAATCTTATTGAACATTTCGCAGCAAGCGAGTTGAAGGGAAGAACAAGTCAAAATTCAAAAGTCAAAGGTCAAAAGTCGAAAGTGGAGATCAACAACCGCCAAAGTGTTATGAACAAGCCTTCAGTGATACAGATAGACAAACAATTAAGTCGGTTGAGTTGGCTTAGGCATTCTTCGGTTTTGACTTTTGCGTTTTGACTTTTGAATTGTCTTTCGAACCGGTTTTGACTCTTGCCTTTTGACTTGTTTTTCGACGAGAAAGCAGTGAATGAAAACGAAGCTTCATCTCCTATTCGCATCCTGATGGTCGCGGGCGGAACGGGCGGGCACATTTTTCCTGCCTTGGCGGTGGCGGAGGAGTTGCGCGAGCGTGGTGAACGGGCGGGCAGGCCTTACGAAATTGAGTTTGTGGGAACGCGGCGCCCGCTCGAAGCAAAATTGATTCCCGCAGCGGGGTTTCCGCTTCGCGCTGTGGATTCGGCGGGCTTGAAGGGCAT
>JASIKV010000066.1 GCA_030049455.1 Terriglobia bacterium | reverse complement strand
ATTGCAGGGACGGACCGCCGATGCGCAAAAGGCATATGGGGAATTTCTTGCGGCGTGGCAGCACGCGGACCGGGATTTGCCCCAGGTGCAGGCGGCGGGGATGTGGGTGCAAAGCCTCGGGCGGCGCGTGGCCGCATCTCCTTAGCCGCACAGTGGTCTTGATGCGCACCGCATCTAGGGAAGTGGCGCAATGAGTTCCCGCAATAGGCGCTGGCGGTGCTGCTCACTTGCCGCGTCCGCCCCGCCGAGCTTTTTTTCCTCATCGAGCATTGCCGCGGCTTTTTGCGCTTGCCCCTTGGTTGAATAGAGCCTGGCAAGCGCCGCATAGGCTTCGGCGAACTTGGGGTCGAGCGCAATGGCGGTTTCCAGGTCCTCAATGGCGCGCTGCGGCTCACCCTTTTTTTCCAGAAGCTGAGCGCGCCAGGCGTAGGCTTCAACATCGCGCGGGTCAAGCTCCAGAGCATGATTCAGCTCGGCCTCGCTGGCGGCAAGGTCCCCCATTTTGAAAAGCGCGGCGCCCAGCTCACGATGATTGAGCGCAGACTGGGGATTCAGAGCCGCTGCGTGCTCAAGCGCTGCGCGCGCATCGGCCATTTGATGGAGTTCGCTCTTGCTCAGGCCCTCCAGAAGAAATGCCCGGTCGTTGTGCGCGTCCGCATGAGTCGCGGCCTGGCACGCGGAAGCGGCTTCCGCAAACCTTCCAAGAAAGTAGTAGCTGACGGCCATGGAATAAAGCCACTCGGGCTTATCGCCCTCGAGTTGCTGAGCCTTCTTCAGCGAATCGAGCGCCGGCTCAAAACGCGACTGCAACTGGTCGAGCCACGCCGCCGTCATCAGATAATCCGTGTTGGTGGGATTCGCTTCGAGGGCAAGAGTAAGGTCGGTGCGCGCCAGGTCAAAGTCGCCGGTCAGCGCGCGCGCCTCCGCGGTCAGGATCATCGCCTCGCCCGGTTTGCCCGAACCGGGCGGCAGGTCGCGAAGTATTTCCAGCGTTTCGCCGGGATTCCCGGAGTGCAGGCTAACATCCGCCAGCAGGAGTTTGGTGTCGGCGTCGTTCGGCTGCAACTCGACGGCGCTTTCAAGCAAGGTGCGCGCTCTGGACAACTGCTCGTAGCGCAGGCAGAGGCGAGCGAGTTCGATCATGAGTGGCGGATTGTCGGGAATCGCCTCCGTCGCGTCTTCGGTCAGTTTCAGCGCCGGCTGCGCATTTCCCGCTTGGAATTGAGCCTGCGTCAGGCTGACCCAGATTTGCGGATTGGAGGGCGATTGCGAGCGTGCCTGTTCAAGATGAGGAATCGCTTCGCGCGCCTGCCCCAGATCGAGCAGCGCCACGCCCAGCGCATAACGCGCCGGAGCGTTGGCGGGGTCCTTCGCGAGCGCCAGGCGCAACTCGCGCGCGGCGGCATCGGGCTGATGGTCGCGCAAATAGGCTGAGCCCAGGCCGTAGCGCGTCAGCACGGTGTCGTTCCCCAGCTTGATGGCGCGATTGAAGTCAACGATGGCTTGAGGAATGTTTCCCGCGCCGCTTTCCGCGACCGCGAGATAACCCAGATTCGTTGACGAAGGGTCGGTCTTCACAAGCGCCGCGAACAATTCCTGAGCGCGCGTAAAGTCCTTGGATTCGAGAGCCTGCATCCCGCTGCGAAGAAGCTCATCGCTCGATTGCGCCACGGCAATTGAGAAACGTCCAAGCAGGGAAATGCCGGCAAGAATGAACAGAGCGCGCTTGCCGCGTGATTTTGCCCTGGAATCTGAGGCCATGAGGTTGAATCTTGCCACCGTGCGAAGTGTGGATAAAGGGAAAACTCCGATCTTGTCCCCTCGCCGTCCGGCGCTTGTCTTTCCCTCTGCGGTGTGATTTCATGCTCGCCGTCCAATAGCTGAAAGACCGGGGAGGAGTTTATGAGTAGCGATTACCGCTTGCGCGCGTGCAAAACGATTGCGGCGATAGTCTGGCTTTTCCTGCCATCGCAATTGTTTCCACGAGGCCAGGATTTCCCCGTCCCCCAGACCGACACTACCACCATCGACGGTGACGGCACGGCGCATATCACGCGCGTTGTTCCCGTGCCGCAGACGCTGAGCCCGGAGGCGCGGGAATATCTCGCGCATCTGCCGCCTGTCCCGCCCGAACCGACGCTGGCCGACCATCGAGCCAACACCGACCGTGCGCGCATTTCGAGGACGGAACTGGCGCGCACGCTTTATCCCGTGGAGATTCACGAGGAGATGCTGGGCGGCGTGCGTTGCGACGTCATCCGCCCGCGCGACGCGGCCGAAAGCAAGCGTCACCTGGTGCTCATCAACGTTCACGGCGGCGGTTTCAACTCCGATTCGGGTTCGCTGGTGGAGGGAATCCCCATCTCCTCTCTCAGCGGAATAACCGTGGTCTCGGTTTATTACCGCCTGGCGCCGGAATTCCCTTTCCCCGCCGCAGTGGACGACACGGAAGCAGTTTTTAAGGAACTGATGAAGACCTATCAGCCTTCGCAGATCGGACTGTATGGCACTTCCGCCGGGGCCATACTGACCGGCGAAGTCGCCGTGCGGCTGCGGCGTGACGGCCTGCCTCTGCCCGGCGTCCTTGGCATCTTTTCCGGAAGTGGCGATATGAGCCGCGCGGGGGATTCGCAAGCGCTCTACACCGTGCGGGGATTTGCGGGAAACCTTCAGCCCCCCGGCCGGGTGTCGAGCCTTTCACCCTACATAGGGACCACCGATCCGCGCGACCCGGTCCTTTCGCCCATATTCGCCGATCTGCATGGATTTCCCCCTACTCTGCTGGTCACCAGCACGCGCGACCTGCTGTTGAGCAGCACGGCCGATTTGCATCGCGCTCTGCTGCGCGCCGGAGTCCAAGCCCAACTGGTCGTCTTCGATGCTCTGCCTCACGCCTTTTGGTATCACCTGGAATTACCTGAAACTAAGGAGGCCCTCGACCTTATGGCGCGCTTTCTTGCCGACCATCTGGCAAGCAATAGAAATTAATCGCGCGCAACAATGGCTACCCCGAGTCCGTCTTCCGTGGCCGCGCAGATTGGAGGAATTTGTGGCACGATCCGCGCGCCTTCCTTCCCCAATGAGATCACCCCACAATCGACCGCGGGCACTCCGGCGCCTGCGCCTGACATGAGACCCACTTTCGGCTCTGAGTGCCGCGCCAGTCCCAACCAGAAACGACCAAAATGCTAGAAACTTTTCTTCACCGCGATTTAATGAAACTCATTAGACCGAGCTGAGGCTGAAGGGATTGAAACGAGGTCGTTAAAAAAGAGCACTTGACATGAAGTCCTCGCTGGGGTATGACATATGATGTTCGGTTCTGCAGTTGGGGGCACTAACCTAAATTGAGTATCTTGTTTTGCGTCAGGGCTTGAGGGGTTCAACCATTTCCAGATTGATATGCCTGAAGGTGCCGGCGCACTTTTGAATCCGCCTAGTTAACTACGGCGGTTTGACTAAGGCGTCCGAGGAACAGCGGACTTGGTTGGCAATCTGATATCTGATATGCCCTACCCTCGATATTTGCTGAAAAGGAGCGTGGATATGAGCTTGACTTTTGGTCCGAAGGCAACGGGGAGCTCTGGCGCATTGAGCAAGTTTTCCCGGCTTCTGACTCTTGTGATGATTCTTGTCCCGACGCTGTTTCTCTCGCCGGCGTTTGGGCAACTCTATACTTCCAACGTGGTCGGAACCGTGACTGATTCCACCGGCGCCATCGTGCCGGGAGCAGAGGTCACGCTATTGAACAACGCCACGGGCGTAAAGAATGTGACCAAGACGAACCAGGCCGGCGACTATGACTTCCAGTATTTGCAGCCGGGCACGTTCACGCTGACCGCTACGGCCAACGGTTTCAAAACCTTTGTGCAGGAAAATATCGTAGTCCAAACGATGACCAAGGTCAGCGTTAACGTGACGCTCCAGCCCGGAGCCGTTTCCCAGCAGGTCACGGTAAAGGCCACGCCGCCGCTGCTTGAAACCCAAACCGGCGAGCAATCCGCGACGCTGGATCAGGAAGCCGTTATGGACCTGCCCATTGAGCGCGACCAACTGAATATGGCCGGCGTCGGCGCCATCCTTGATTCCGTCAAGCTCCTTTCCCCCGGCGTGAACATGGACTCCAGCAATACCTGGACGGTTTCCGAAGGCGGAATCTACCGGCGCGACCAGGACTACATTGACGGCGCGATGGTCACGCAGACCGTGTACGAAGGCAACGCCGTCGATCCCGTGCCCGACGCCATTCAAGAAGTCAAGGTCATGACCAATGCCTTTTCCGCCGTGTACGGACAGACCGGCGGATCGATTACGCTCGAAACCACCAAGAGCGGAACCAACCAGTACCACGGCGACCTCTACGAATACCTGGAAAATACCAAACTGAATGCGGGCGACCCGTACGTGCACACGGTCACGCCGGAAGTTTACAACCAGCCGGGATTTTCCGTAGGCGGGCCGATCAAAAAGAACAAGCTGTTTTTCTTCGTTGACGCGGAGTGGGAACGCGATCAGGGCAATTACCAATGGGATGGCGTAACCGTTCCCGACACCACCTGGACGGCGGGGAATTTTGCCAACATTCTTGGCACAACGCCTGTGGGAACGGACATCCTGGGACGCAGCATCTATGCCAATGAGATTTTCAATTACGCCACTCAACGAACTTTGACGGCCGGCGAAGCCGACCCGGTCACCGGCCTGGTCGCCACTTCGGCGGGCACGGTGCGTGATCCTTTCTCCGCAGCGCCGGCTTCGGCGACGAACCAGAACCCCGTTCCAACCAACATCATCCCCTTTGGTGCAACGACCGTGTGCGCGCCCAATCCAACTTGCACCAGCGCGCCGGCCCTGACTCTTCAGAAGCTCTATCCGGCTCCAACAACGAACGGCGTGTATAACAACTACGACTTCGCCGCCGTGTCCTACTATCACTCCCACCAGTGGGACCTGAAGATCGACTACTATTGGCGCCCGCAGGATAAGATTATGGGCCGCTGGTCGTCCATGTACACGATTGGCGACACGGGCAGCAACACCAGCCCCTTCCCGGGACTTGGCGGCGGCGGCTATGCGCCGTCGATTGAGGACGGCCAAAGCCCGGTGATCGACTGGGTTCACACATTCGGCACCAACACCACCAATGACGTCCATGCTTCCTACTTCCACGTCTGGTGCTATCGCGTCCCGGTCGGTTATGGCAACGTCAGTTTGAATACGTATGGAATCACCGGGCCACCCGATGACAATACCTTAAATGGAGTTCCCACCATCTACTTCTCGGGAACCAGCGGCACGAATTGGCTGGGCAGCCACTGGGACACGCTGGAACTCCAAGGTCAGGCGGACATCTATATCGATGATCTGGTTTCGATGATTCGCGGCAAGCACACCATTCAGGTGGGCGGCGAATACCAGAGGATGCAGATCAACAACCTGCAGCCCAATCCGCTTGAGAAATTCACCTTTGACAACGACTTCACCGACCAGTATTCCGGCACCGGGACCGGCAGCACCGGTTTCGATTACGCCAGCTTCCTGGTGGGGCTGCCGTCGAACTTCAACTTCACCATTTTCCCGACCGTGGCTGACGTACGGAACTCTGTCTACGCTTTGTTCGCGAATGACGACTACCGGCTGAAGCCGAATTTGACAATCAACCTGGGCTTGCGCTGGGATGTGCCGGGGAACTGGTACGGAGTGAACGGCACAATTGGAGCGGTTTACCTGTTCAACGGCACCACCACTTCGCTCCAGCAGCTTGGCGCCAACGGCTTCCGCAACACTCTGTGGAACGACAATTATGACAACATTGGCCCCCGCATCGGAGTGGCGTGGTCACCGCATTTCCTGAAGGACACCGTCTTCCGAGGCGGCTACGGCATGTTCAGCATGGGCGTGCAGGAAGGCGGCGCGCAAGGCGGTTGGTCGCTCAGCCCCTACTGGAAAACTAGCGACCTGGGAAAATATAGCGATGGCCAGACGGCTTCTTTAACTCCCGAGACCACCCTGGCGGTGATCCCCTACACCGCGGGCACGGCCACTTTGAACGCCAATCCCAGCGTCTACCCGAACTCCAACAAATCCTCGACGGCGCAACAGTGGAATCTGAGCGTCCAGCGGGCATTGCCGTGGAAGATCGTGGCGAACCTCGCTTACGCCGGATCGCACTCGGTTCACCTACCCTTCGGCGATTTCTCCTATAACGACATTCTTCCCCAGAACCTGCAGACCTGCCAGGAACAGCACATCGCGGGTTGCGTGCCGTACCCGGCCTTCAACATCGGCGCCCTTACCACGGTCAACTGGCTGGGGTCGAACATCTATCATTCGCTCCAGTTTACGGCGACCAAGCGGTTCTCCAATGGCCTGAGCTTCCTCACGGCCTACACGTGGGAGAAGAATATCGACGACGGCAACTATGGCTATCGCGAGCCGATCACCGACCGCATGCTGGACCGCGCGCCGGATTCCAACACCGTGCCCCAGAAGTGGACAATGGCGTATGACTACTATCTGCCCTTCGGGCCGGGACGTGCCTGGATGACCAAAGGGCCTCTGGTTCCATTCCTGGGCGGCTGGCAGTGGGGCGGGCTCGTAACGCTGCAGCGTGGTTTCCCGCTGAACGCCACAACCTCCTCAGCCTGCAATTGCGGCGGAGGCGCCAGCATGCCAAACCAGAACGGACCGGCAGTTCCGTCTGGCTTCCAACAGAACGCCAACCATTGGTTTGACGCTGCGAACTTTTCGCCCGAGGCGAATTACAGCATTGGCACGGAAGACTACGGAACCTTTCTGGGCCCGGGTCTTTCGAGCGTCAACATGAACCTCTCCAAGCGTTTCTACTGGCCGAAGTGGGGTGAGACCCGAAGCTTGCAGTTCCGGGCGGATTTCATCAACGGGTTCAATACACCCTGGTTGTCCAACCCCAACACCACCATTCAGTCTGGCGCTGTTGGGACCATCACCAGCGTGAACAGCACCCCGCGCGTGATCCAACTGGCGCTCAAGCTGTTCTTCTAAGTCTGGCGGAAGGAGCGGCCGGGTTTGAACTGGTATACTAAACCCGGTCGCTCCGGCCGTGTTCTTTGGAGGGTCGGACGCGCAATTCTTGATGCGCATCGCATTGGCACTGGCAGCGGCGCTGGCGTTGGGCTGGAACTTTCCCGCCCGCAGCTTCGC
>JASIKV010000510.1 GCA_030049455.1 Terriglobia bacterium | reverse complement strand
ACCTCAAAATCCTTGCGCAGGTCCCAGAAAAGCTTCGCAACCATGCGGCAGAATTGGCGGGCTTTGGCCTCATCGCGCCGGGTGACGGCCAGCACCGCGCCGCCCATCTCCTGGATGTCGAGCCACGCCTGAACTCCAAAAAGCGAATACGAATCGATTTCGGGCGTCTGCAACGATTTCGCGTAACTCCAGACTTCCGCGAACGGCCCGCAAGCGGTTTGCATGTTTTCGCCCGGCACGATCATCGGAACTTTCTGCAGGATCGTTCGTGGGCGCGGTTCGCCCGCCAGAATTCGCATCAGCATTTCGCCTGCGGCAGTGGCGGTTTCATACAAATCCACGTGGGGATAGGTCCGGTAACCGACCACGGCGTCGGCCAGGCGGCAGATGCGCTGGGTGACGTTGGCGTGCAGGTCAAGAGTCAGGCAGATGGGCAGCTGCGGGCCGGTGATTCCGCGCACGACGTCCAGCAGCGCGCCCTCCGCGTCGTCCGCACCCTCGGCGCACATGGCGCCGTGCAGGGCAATCAGCATTCCGTCGAGCGGCAAGGCGGCGCGCAGCGATTCCGCCAGCATCTGCTTCATGCGCGCGAATTCCCCTTCCAGGATGCGGCCTTTGGTGATGGCCCAACCGGAGAGCAGCGGCACGATCTCGACGTTCGGCCGGCCGAGCACGTCAATGAACCCGCCGATTTCCACGCGTGTGCCGCGCCAATGGTCCAGAACCTCGCGGCCCAGGCGAATATGGAAATCCTCAAGCGTCGTGGGCGTCGGCGAGAACGTGTTACATTCCTGGTGTACCCCCAAAATCCCAATCCGCATTACTGAAACCTCCCCAGAAGGACCATGGCAAAAATTTGCACGGCGATTCCGCCCAGCAGCAGGGCCACGGGCAGTCCGCGCACGTGCTCCCATTCCTTGGTCACCCAGCCCCAAAATACGCCGGCGATCATCATCACGGACATGTAAATCGGCCAGCCGATGACGGCGCCATACGTGCCCAGCGCCCTCACCGAAGATCCGTAGAGCACGGTGCCGGAGATCCACATGGCGCCCATAAAGACGCACAGGCCGCCGTTCATCAGCCAACGGCCTTCCGCGAATCCGCCCCAGGCGCGCGCGCGAGTAATCTTGCGAGTGGAAAGAAAAATGCTGGGAAGCGCTCCCGTGCCCACGGATAGGCACCATATAGCGTTGGAAGCATAGAAGGGCTTTGCGCCAATCTGTTCCGCAACGCGGGCAATGGGCTGGCCCACGACCAGTGCCAGATTGAATGCCGTCGACATTACGCCCGCCACGATGCAGATGGCCAGGCCCCAACGAAACCGGGGGTCACGCGGGCGCGCCACGGCGTGCGACTGTATTTTCTCGCGCAGGTCGCCCGCCACTGTACAAAGCAGAACTCCCACCAGCATGATGCCGTCGGCGCCGGCGATTTCAAGCGAATGGCCCATACCCCGCCGCGATGCGGGAACAAATAACAGCGGCAGAAGCGAGCCCAGGGCCACTGACGAACCCAGGATGATTCCCTGCGTCAGAGTCAATCCCACGATGTCAAAGGCAATGCCGTAGAGAGCGAGCGATAATCCCCAAAAGAGCCCGAACGAGGCCGTCGTAACAACCACCTTCAACCCTGCCGCCGGATAGACGCCCAGCAGATGGGGAACCGTAAGGAAAGCCACCAGCCATGGGAACATGAAATAGGCATTGCAGACGTAGAATCCCCAGGCATGGTCCCACTTCCATGTGCGAACCAGCTTCATGGGCGCAAGAACCGTTCCCCCCAGCGTTCCTGCCAGCAGAACCAGCGCAATCCCACCCAGCGGAGTGTTCATCGGAACCAATTCCAGCCTCCAGGTATTACCCTATCATGGAGAGTGATCAGCCGTCTGATGCCGGACGCCGTTCATCAGTACAGCGCGTTTCCGCAATCGGCGTTCAGCGTCTGGCCGGTCATCGAGTCGGAAAGATCCGAGGCGAGGAACAGGCAAACGGCGGCGATTTCCGCCGGCTGAATGCGGCGCTTCAGGCACTGTCGCGCCACGATGGCGGCCACCGCTTCGTCGCCGGCTTTTCCCTGGGCGGCCACCAGGCGTTTTTCGGCCTCGGTTTGAATCGCTCCGGGCGTCACGGCGTTCACATGAATATTGTAATCGCCCAGTTCGCGGGCGAGGGCGCGTGTAAATCCGATGATCCCGCCCTTGGAAGCGATGTAGTGTGAAAAGTTTGGCGCGCCAACGTGAATGTTCACGGAAGAAATGTTGATGATCTTTCCCCCACGGCGCTCAACCATCTGCGGCGCCACCGCGCGCGTGCAGTGGAAAACCCCCTTCAGATTGATGTCGAGCACTTCGTTCCATTGCTCGTCCGTCATCTCGACGAGCGAAGCGCGGGGATAAATTCCCGCATTGTTGACGAGAATTTGCACGCCGCCTAATTCCGCATTGGCGCGCTCGACGGCGCTCTTTACCACCGCCGCATCGCGCACGTCGCCGTCAACGAAGATTGCCCGTCCCCCGGCGCTTCGAATCGCCGCGGCCACCCCTTCGCCGCCCGACCCGTCGCGATCGAACACCAGGATACCCGCCCCTTGCTGGGCAAAGAGCCTGGCCGTCGCCTCGCCGATTCCCGCGCCTGCTCCCGTAATGAAGGCAGTCTTTCCGTCCAGCCGGACAAGTGGTTGGTTTGCCACGGATTCGCCTCGAAGGGGATTCCTGAGTTTTGGTCTATCGCGGTTATTATGTGCGACGGCAATGGTCTAGTCAAGGACAAATATCCTTCAAAACTAATGGTTGACAGCACTAAGCGGTTTGAAGAGAATGGTCCAGTGCGGTTCAAATCACGCCAGCTTCTTACCCGGTCTCCTGAACCCGTCCGAGAACAGCTTCGCATCCTCATCCTTGGGGAAATCGAGCGCGGAACCTTTCTGCATGGAGCCAAACTGCCCTCCGAGCGCGACCTCGCCGTGCGCTTTGGAACCTCACGCACCACCGTCCGCCAGGCCATCGAGTCGCTGGTCGAGGGAGGAGTGCTGGTCCGCAGCCCGAGCAAGGGTACATTTGTGGCCGGTGCTCCTGCCGCCACCTGGAGCGGCCAGAACTCGAACGCCGGCGTTCCGGCCGGGACGCTTCAAGGGACTCTGGCTTTTGTCATCAGCGAAGAGATTTTTGAGTTTGTCTCGGCGGGATATAACCGCATTCTTTTGGGAGTCCAAAAGACCTGCCAGCAGAGCGGCTACCGGCTGCTTTTCCACGTTCTGACTGACGACGCGCCGATGGTGGAGAGCGGCGTGGCCGGTTACATGGTGGTGGGTGGAGCGCCGCGCAGATTCCTGGAGCGTCTGCGCGCCGCCAACACGCCGCTGGTGACCGTGGATCTCTTACTGGACGACCGCTCGGCCTCCGTGGGAATTGACTATGGGAACGGGATGCGGCAGGCGGTGACCTACCTTCATTCCCTGGGACACCGGAAGATCGGTTTCATCGGGTTTCCAAATTCTTTGAAATACATCGCATTTTGGCAGACGCTGGCATCGCTGGGATTGGACTATGAACCGCGCTGGGTAGTGTTCCTGCAACTGCCGGACCTGCAGTCGAGCATGCTCTCCGGCTACCGGTCGATGCAATCGATCCTGGCGATGGAATCGCTTCCCTCCGCCATGATCGCGACGAATGATTTGGTGGCCCTGGGCGCCAACGACGCCATGGCAGTGGCGGGAATCAATGTGCCGCAGCGCATGAGCATCATGGGCTTCGACGATTTGGGAGTGGAATCCGACCGCCCCATCACCACCATGCGCACCGATTCCATTGAGGTGGGGCGGTTGGCGGTGCGCGCCTTGCTGGACCAGATTCGCGGCGCTGCTTCAAGCCCGGGGCGCATCACCGTGCCGACGGAGTTGGTGGTTCGCGGATCGACTGCTGCGGTCTATGCGGAAGGAGAGGCAGCCAATCAATGAGCCGTTCCTGGGGTCAATCGCGCGCGCTGTTCGAACGGGCAAAAAAATCGCTGAGTGGCGGGGTCAGCAGCCCCGTGCGGGCCACCTCTCCCGTGCCCTTGTACTTTTCGAGCGGATGCGGCGCGCGCCTGCGCGACGTGGATGGAAACGAGTACATTGACTACCAGCTCGGCTGGGGACCGAACATCCTGGGGTACTGCCATCCGCACATGGTGGAAGCCATGCGTGCGCTGGCCGAGCGTCCCTACAATTACGGCGCACAGCATGAGCTGGAAATCGCCGTCGCGGAACGCATTCAGTCCTGCGTACCCTGCGCCCAGCGCGTGGCGTTCACTTCCAGCGGCAGCGAAGCGGTGCAGCTTGTTCAGCGTCTGGCGCGGGCCTTTACGGGAAGGCCTTTGATTTTGAAATTTGAGGGCCACTATCACGGCTGGATGGATTCTGTCCTGCACAGTCACCACCCCGCCGCCGCGCAGACCGGGCCGCGCGACAAGCCCAACGTGGTGCGTGAATCCGTGGGGCAGGTGGCCAACTCGGT
>JASIKV010000509.1 GCA_030049455.1 Terriglobia bacterium | reverse complement strand
GGCGAGGGCCGTGAAATCGATTTCAAGAACACCATCATCATCCTCACCACCAACGCCTGCACGGATCAGATGATGAAACTGTGCGCGGACAAGGACACCATGCCCTCGGCGGAAGGAATCATCAAGGCGATGCGGCCCGAGTTGAACAAGATCTTCAAGCCGGCTTTCCTGGGGCGTATGGTGCTCATCCCCTATTTCCCGATCGGTGCGGATTCTCTCAAGCAAATCATTGAATTGAAGTTGGGGAGAATTCGGAAACGCATTGAGGAGAATCACAAAATCAAGCTGACTTACGAACCGGCCCTGGTTGAGACGGTGGCCAGCCGCTGTACGGAGGTCGAAAGCGGCGCGCGCAACGTCGACAACATTCTGACCAACACGCTGCTGCCCGATATTTCCCGTGAACTGTTGGGGAGGATGGCTCAAGGTGAAAAGGCGACCAGCTTCCACGTCGGAGTCGGAGCCGAAGGGCAATTCGTGTACCATTAAAGGGTTGCCGGTATTCGTCAGTTTAAAACAGAACCGGGAGGAATCAGCGTATGGCCGCGAGCAGTTATACCCAGGGAACCTCAGCTTTATTCTCGATTGACACTCCATTGGGGACTGACAAGCTCCTTCTGCAGGGCTTCAAGGGTTCAGAAGGAATTTCGCGCCTCTTTCACTTTGATTTGAACCTTCTCTCCGAAGATTCCAATATTGACTTCACCAAGATCATCGGACAAACCGTGACCATTACGCTGAATCCGGCCGCGGGCACGCCACGCTACCTCTGCGGAGTCATCAGCCGCTTTGGACAAGGCGGCTCAGGCCAGACCTTTACGTCGTACTATGCCGAAATGGTCCCCTGGCTTTGGTTTCTGACGCGCAATGCCGATTGCCAGATCTTCCAGAGCATGAAGGTTCCCGACATCATTTCCAAGGTCTTTAATGATCTCGGTTATAAAGATCACATCGACAAAACGGGGGGCACCTACGATAGCCTGGATTACTGCGTTCAATACCGCGAGTCGAGCTTCAACTTTGTTTCCCGGCTGATGGAAGAGTACGGCATCTTCTACTACTTCCAGCATGAGCAGGGCAAACACACTCTGGTGCTTGCTGACCCTTCCGCCAACATCCCGGATTGCCCGGTGCAGAGCGAATTTCAAGTTGAGGTCGATAATGTCGCGAACGCGGATTACGACGTGATTACCGGGTGGCGATCGGAGCGCGAAATGCGCACCGGAAAATATACGCTCACGGATTATAATTTTGAAACGCCATCCACCAATCTTTTGGCCACCGTTTCTACCATCGATACCGTTGGCGGAAATTCGGGATTGGAGACCTTTGACTATCCCGGAAAGTACACCACCAAGAACGATGGGGCGACTCTGGTGAAAACCCGTATGGAGGAAGAGGAGTCTCTCTATAACGTGTCTCGAGGAAGCAGCAATGCGCGAAGCATGGTATCGGGCTACAAATTCACTCTGAAAAATTATTATCGCAATGATGCAAACATCGCCTATCTCCTGACGGACATCGAACATAACGCCAGCACCGATACCTATAGCTCGGGAGGGGGCCGGGTTGGCGATCGATATTCCAACGCTTTCCGATGCATCCCGGCGTCGGTTTCGTATCGCCCCTTACGCGTGACGCCTCGCCCTGTCGTTTATGGACCCCAAACTGCGGTTGTGGTGGGCAATCAGGGCGATGAGATTTGCGTCGATAATTATGGCCGCATCAAAGTACAGTTTTTCTGGGATCGGAAAGGGCAAAAAAATGCAAGCAGCTCGTGTTGGATCCGCGTTTCGCACCTTTTTGCGGGGAAAGGCTGGGGCGCTGTCTTCACACCTCGAGTAGGCCAGGAAGTCATTGTGGATTTTCTGGAAGGTGATCCTGACCAACCTCTGATTACCGGGCGGCTCTACAATGCCGACCAGATGCCTCATGATACATTGCCAGCCAATATGAATTACTCCGGTATCATCTCGCGATCGACAAAAGACGGAGCCGCTGATAACTTCAACGTTTTCCAGTATGACGACACCAAGGGTAGCGAAATACTTTGGTTGGGCGCCGAGAAAGACATGAAGCTCACAGCCAAAAACGACCAGGAGATTGATGTCAAAAACGACCAGATCATCAATATCACTCAGAACCGGACGGAGACCGTTTCCAAAGGCAACGAAACTGTCACGATAAGCAATGGCACCCGCACGCACACTGTTTATGGCAACGAAACGCTGGAAGTTCAATCCGGCAATCGGGTCGTCAAGATTGACCAGGGCAACGATGCGCACACCATCTCGCAAGGTAATCGCACGGTTACGATCAGCGCGGGCAACGACACGCTGAAAATCTCCCAGGGAAATCTAACCATTAGTGCCTCCGCGGGTACGATCTCGGTTACGGCCGCGCAATCGATCACCTTCACCTGCGGGGAGAGCAGTATTGCCCTGTCTCCCAGTGGTATAACCATCACAGCGACGCAGGTTACGATAAGTGCGCAGATGAGCTGCACGATCAGTGCGGGGGTGGGTATGACCATCACGGGGGGGGTGTCCGTCACGATTAGTGCGGGTGCGACGATGTCGGTGACTGCCGGCGCCATGCTCTCGCTCAGCGGCACAATGACCAGTATCAACAGTTGATGGTTTAACGGGGGCCAGGCAGACCGGGGTACCATCGGATTATCTCACGAGGCGTGGCGGCAGAGCCAGGGCGGTTCGAGTCGCCAGATAGGTGCAAATTATGGGTAGTGATGCCGAAGCGAAAACATCGGAATCGGCGTTGCAGCAGCTTTGCAACCAGGCCAAAGTGAGCGATGAAGCCAAGGCTCTGCTGACTGAAGAGTCCAGGACGAAGGAATTCCTCGCTCGCTTGGTGGAGGAAGAGCTGTTTCAAGATGCCATTCGCTTGTTCGCCTATTTGCTTCCCAAGCGGGAAGCGATCGGGTGGGGCTGCCTTTGCGTGCGGCACGTTCTGGCGAGCCCGGAAGGCAAGCCTCTTCCGGATGTTCAGCTCGCGGCGGAACGATGGGTGTCTGCTCCCAATGAGGAGAATCGCTGGGCGGCCAAGCAAGCTGCGGACAAGGAAGAGAGCAAGAGCCCATCCAGCTTGCTGGCCCTGGGCGTCTTTTTCGCAGGTCCCAGCCTGGCGGCCCCTCATATGCGACCCGTGCCGCCACCCGACCATTTGACCTCCCTCATGGTGGCCAGCGCGGCCATCAAGTCGGGCCTGGTTAATGAACCCAAAAAGGCCAAGGAAAAGTACCGTGTGTTTATGCAGAAAGCCTCCGCCCTGATGGCCCGGTTACAGCAATCGCCCCAGCCGTAAAAGTTGTTCCCGATCGTCCGACCAGTCCCCAACGGGCAAGATACAAAAACCGCCTTTTAGCTCTCCTTCAATGCCTCTCTCCAAATACTGCCGGACTGGCCTGTCTCGATGATCGAGTTTGGTTCAGGGGACCGATTCAAGGGCTACAAGCAGCGCGGAATACCTTTGGAAACAATACCCCAGCCCTGGCTGACGGCGCATTACCATCCCGGCGGTCTGCTCATCTTCCACAACCTGACGGTGCACTGGGCAATCCCGAACCGCTCGGACCGGATTCGACTATCGATTGACAGCCGGTGTCAACCGGCCTGCGCTCCCCGGAACTGGCAGACTGATCTTCAGATTCTGGAAGCCCGCAGGATTCGACAGACCGCCAGGAAGGTTGCCACCGACGAGGGATTGAGCGATGCGCAATTTGAAAACCTCTTGATGGAATTGATGGAACGTAATGTTTCGGGTGGTGGGTTAGATTGAAATCCTGTAGCTTTTTGTCAGCCAGCAAATTGCATGGCAGAGGCTAAGGCTCATCGATCGTATGCATGCCGATGTGAATTTCGTAGCGCTTCTTACGCGCCTTAACCGCCAGGGTTAGGTCAGGATCAAAAAAATCGGAGAACAAGGGCGGCCGCGAACCCGACACGACCGCTCGAAGCCTCCGGTTTTCTGCTATGCTGGGCAATAGTTGCGGTGGTAGGTGGGCAGCCAGCGCCATAACGACGGATGGGGCGCCGGCGTTGGGCATATTCCTCATCGCACGCACAAAAGCAAAACAACGGTGATAGCCGGTTTTCAAGACCAATCGCCCTTCCATCTCCGCTGCGCAAACATATCCCGCATATTGTTTGATTAAGAATTGTCCGTCTTTTATCTCACACGAATGCTCGGCGTGCGGCAGGGTGAACTTCAACACGGCGTTTTCGATCCTCGACGGAAGCTGCACGTTCGGCCTATTAATAACCAGGAATGTCTCAGCCCATCTTCCGTTGTTCAGAGCATACTCGTTAGCGATGTCGGTGACCACGAAGGTCTGATAGACGACGAGATCCAGGGGGTTGATGTTGATAACATCCAATACTTCCGGACCTCGTTTGTTGTCCAGAAAGTCGCTGACGTGCTGTTGATCGGCAGGCGCGATGGGAAGGCGCACGGGCGGTTGGATATTTCTCGCTGGCAGCCCCTGGACGCGGTCTCGGTACGGGGCCCATAAGGCTTCCGCTTGCTGATCGGTCAGCGGCGGATCAAACCAGCAATTTTTCTGGAGAAAGTTGATTGCTTCATTTCGCTCCATCCAACCCGGCAGTATCAGGGCATCAAGAGTAGGTGGCATTTTGGGTTTCCTCGAGGCAGCTAAACGCAGTTTGATGTCGAGGCGGCCTCACCCCGCCATTTGGCGAGGCAAATTCGCCGCTATGAATTCATGCAGAGACACTACCAATCTGTTGCGCTTCTCTACTTCCTCATTCTAATATAAGGAAGCTTCAGAAGGCGAAGCGAGAGGCCTTTCAGTTACAAAAATCGCGGTTGCGGACGAGCCTGTGGGGTGTATAATTTTCTGGCGAGGCTGCCCAAAAGGAAAATAGACACGAGGCGCGGAAGCTGAAGCGCGAGGCTCGTATTGTTTCACTCTCCCAGGGTATGCCGCCGCGAGCCCGATCCGCCCGATTGAGTGGCGGACCAGTGGGCAGGAGGGGTACAAATGCCGCAAGTTTGCACGGGTGCGTTGTTAATGTGCGATATGGGAGTGGCTCCCGCCACTTTGGTTGCGATTTCAGCCCCCACGGTTACCACCTCGGGGATGCCGGCCGCCACCATTATGGACTTTGCCCCAATGGCGAACATTCCCACCTTTGGTATGTGCATGTCGCCGGCCAACCCGGAGGTCGCAGCGGCGACGGCGGCGGCGTTGGGAGTGCTGACCCCCATGCCCTGCATTCCCGCCACGGTGGCCCCCTGGACGCCGGGCTGTCCCACCGTGACCTTGTGCGGGATGCCCGCGCTGGACGACTCCTCGATGTGTACGTGCATGTGGGGCGGGACGATTACCATTACCTTCCCCGGGCAGGTTACGGAGAATATTCCCTAGCCCGATTCTGCTGCCTTGCTACCCCACCTTTCTGGCGGGTGTGATCCTTCGAGCCAGCGCGCGGCGAATCTCGCAACGTGCGTCCCTAACCCTTTCTGGCCCTCATCAGGCTCGTTGCGGGAAGTATGCCAGCTTATGACATGAGGTCCATGTGTACGTGCATGTGGGCCGGGATGACTTCGATTATCGATCCTGGTCAGTTCACCGAGATGGCGCCGTAAGCACCGGCGGCTTGCTGCCGAAGACTGTGTCTCGTGGAGGGCCAGAGAGATTTTAGTGCGCCAATCTCCCCAGCACTACGGGGTAGGAGGCATTGCCGCCCTCGAATCCGACGATCACCTCGTCGCCAACTTCATACGAGTCAGAAGCGGCAGCCCCTGGCTGATGAGCGACGGCGGCCCACGTCGCGGAGATGGGGTCAAGGTCAGGCAGTAAAATCTGCACTCGCCCCAGGCTGCTTGGGTCGCTGCTTCCAGCCGCGACAATCATTCCCCTGGAGAGACCGAAAACCTTAGTAAGGCCTGCGAGGCCGGTGTCTTCTGCGGTGCGGTGACTTGGTGGTGTCTTAGGCGGCGCCATAGTCTCTCCCCGTTGTAAATTAGTGTAACCTGCATTATAGGCCAGATTTTGGACTATTGCCATTGGAGCAAAGAGTGCCAATGGATGCTGTCCTTGCATGTACCATCCTTCTTTATTTGGGGTAGAATATAGCTCCGTTCGAATCCTCGATGACCTCGCGAGGTTGCCATGAAGTTCCTAAAGACAATGGCTTTCATTTTGCTGGCGACAGGTTTGGCCTTTTCACCTGCTTCCCAGGCGCAGGATAAACCGTTTACCCAACAGGAAATTCTTGACTTGGTGAAAGCCGGGCTCGGTAATGACCAGGGCGCGAAAATGGTCTTGAAGCGCGGAATTGACTTCGAGCCCACTTCGAAATTCATCAAGCGCCTCAAGTCCGAGGGGGCCAAAGATCCGTTCCTGAAATCCTTGCGTGCCAACGAGCCTTTCACCCAGGAGGAAGTCAGCCACATGGTGAAGGCGGGCTTGGGTGAGGATTCGGGGGCTGAAAGCATCACCCAGCGCGGCATCAACTTCACGCCCAACGAAGCTTATCTTGATTCTTTGAAGCAAGCCGGAGCGAAGGACTCATTTATAAAGGCCGTGCGCGATAAAACGGCGCTCAACCAGGTGCAGGTTGTCGCCGAGTTGGCCGCGGATACGCTCGCCCCAGATGTCGCAGATAGCGTGACCGATCGCGGCATCAGCTTTACCGTGAAGGACGAGTACCTTCAGGAAGTGCGCAACGCCGGGGGCGACGATGAATTGATCGCGGCGCTCAAGAATGCCAAGGTGAAACCACCTTCTACGGTTAGTTCAGCCGCAACGAATGACGCTCCGAAGCAGGGCAAAATCAAGACTATCCTAAAGCTAGGCGCCAACCCGCCCGGCGTGCCGGGTGCTCCCAGCGCTCCCAAATCGTCGAGCTCCCCCAGCTCGCCAAGCGCACCGGCCGCCAGCGCGCCGACCGCGCCAAGCCTTCCCTCGGCTCCATCCGCTCCGAGCTTACCTTCCGCGCCCAGCGTGCCCTCTGCTCCCAGTGCGGGCGGCGCCAAGCCTCCCAAGGGGAAAGCTGCCGCAGCCGGGTCGGACTCCAATCAGGCCACCCTGGACATTGTCGCTTTTCACGTGGCGCAGGGGGCCCAAT
Organism: Terriglobia bacterium; assembly: GCA_030049455.1. GTDB lineage: Bacteria > Acidobacteriota > Terriglobia > UBA7540 > UBA7540 > Bog-366. The sequence continues at coordinate 88 of JASIKV010000509.1, read as the reverse complement.
TCAAAATTAATAGCCAGTATCCCGATGCAGAGAAGGAATTTCACGAAGCCCTTTCGGTGGACCCCTCCAACCCGGACGTTTACCTGGC
>JASIKV010000508.1 GCA_030049455.1 Terriglobia bacterium | reverse complement strand
TGGCCGCCCAAGGCTCACAAGGCCCTTGGCTCCATGGACATGTCGAAACGAACGAGCGCTGGCCTCTTTTACGTTGGGGATCTGGACAGACCGGCAAGCACCTTCAGCCTGCTCCTTTACGGCACAATGCTCGCCGGCATATGCCTCATCATTCTGTTTTATGTTCACCTCGTCAGTGCAGTGGGCATGCTCAATCTCTTGGGGCCCGTCACGCTTGCCATGATCGGTGTGATTTTGTTCTTACGAGGTTTTGCGATTTACCGAGAGTTCCGAGTCGTACTTACGACGGCAGAGTCGAAAATCAAGGGCTTGGCCATGGGGTTCGTGGAATTGCACGGCAAGGCGACGGGTGAGGAAACGGTGGCCAGCGTCGTGACAGGCACGCCCTGTTTCTATTGCAAGGCCATTCTGATGGAAAAGAACAAATCCGGGCAGGAGGTCCGTGGCAATCCTTTCTACCTTGAGGACGCAACCGGCAAGGTGCGCGTGGATCCGACCGGGTTGGAATGCGACTTGCTGCCCAACTACCAGGCCGAACAGAGCCAAGGCATTGGCAGCGTGGAGTACTGCGTCTTGCCGGGCCATTGGTACGATCTGGCCGGAACCTGCGTGCAAAATCCTCATCCGCAAGACGACGAGGACCGAAACATGATTGTGAAAGGCTCAGAGGAATCGACCTTCCTGGTCTCGTGGAGATCCGAAGAGGGCATCAAGGCCAAGGTCCGCCATCGAGCGGTCTATTGCATCTTCATGGGCGGCGCCCTCATCGTGACGGGGGCCATCATTGGACTGTGGCTTTATTACTTGCTTTAGACCCGCGGATCTCAGAGCCGGTTAGCCGCTGATTTGCAATCCCAGACTAATCCGCTATACTCCCACCATCGATTCTCGGGACCCCGCAACCATTCAAGGAGGCATATGAACGCGACAAATTCGAAGGTCAGCATCGGCAGCCTGATTTTGATTCCTGCCGTGATCACGCTTGCGGTTACCATCCTGCGGCTGGTGGGAGAACTCGAGCACTGGGCGCCACTCTTCTTCAACCGGGCGCCGGGGGGCGGCGCTGCCCTTGTGGGCATCTCCTGGCTCCCCATCATCTTCGGACCTTATTTCGCCCTGAAACTCGCGGGAGCGGACGAGGGCCCCGCCAGTTCCGGCAAAGCAATCGGGATGTGTGTGGTGGGTTTGGTTGTGTTCATCGCGGGCATAGCCGTATTTTCCGTGGCCAACAAGAAAAACATCGCGCCCCTCTACCTTGTCGGCTTCGCGCTGCAGTTGGCGTCGGCCTTCGTTCCGCGAATAGGATGGAAGGCGCTCGGAAATACTCTGCTGGCCTATGCCTTTGCCGCTCGCATTCCCGTGGTGGTGGTGATGTTCATTGCCATGAGCGCCAATGGAGGGCAGGGATGGGGCACGCATTACGACGTTACCACGCCCGGCTTCAAGGTCACATCATTGGCTCAGAAATTCATTGACCTGAGTGTGCTGCCGCAAATGACCCTCTGGATCGGATGGACGGTCGTCCTGGGCGGGTTGCTGGGAGCCATTATCGCGGCTGCGTTCGGGCGTCGCGCGGTTTCTCCGGCGGCATCGAGCTGAGCCGGTCGCATTTTACCTGTGCCAATAGCTGCGCAGGCTTTGGCTGCCCGCGAAACCAGGAACTCCAAAAAAGAGTACCGTAATGCGGAGTTCGCCTTGCAGACGGAGACCTTAGTTTCACCCGGCCCCGCTTCCTTCCTCACGCAAGTCGCGGGCGTTTTTGCCTCGCCGTCGCGCACGTTCGAAAGCATCACCCGCTCTCCCCGGTTTTTCGCTCCATTCTTTGCCACGCTTCTGGTGATTGCCGGATTCTGGGGCGTGGTTTACCTGCGGCTGGGATTATCCGGCATGGCCGTCGCGGTCATGCAGGACCTTCGCCGTGGAACTCTGGTGGGGCAGGATGAAACCGACTTTGCGCTTCACTTTCTTGGGAATCTTGCGACCCTCGTCGTCATCGCGGGCCTGATCGCGATTTTGCTCCATCTGCTCGTCATTGCCTGGGCCGGGGCGCGCATTTCGGACCTCCTTCTCGGCGGCCGGATGCGTTTCCGCGTCGCCTTCAGTGTGACCTGCTATGCCTACTTTGCGAAAACACTCGCGCAAGCGGTTTTCGGCTTGCCCATGATTTTTTTCGGTGACGTCAACGGATTGAACTTCGGAAATCTGATTCCCACAAACATCGCGTTCTTCCTGGACCCGAAGGATACTTCGCGGATGCTATACGCGCTTCTTGAGTCGCTGGACATCCTCCAAGCCTGGTATTTCATACTGCTGGGAATCGGAATGTCGAGGCGCTCCGATGACAAGGCGGGGCCATGGGTGATGGCGGCGGGCCTTGGGGGCTTCTGGATCGTCGTGAGCCTTCTCTTCGCCGCAATTCGTGACCTGCTCCTGAAATCCTAGCGGCGGGAAAACCCTTAACAGCTTCGCGCAATCTAATAGTCAAGGCACACGGGGCGGCTCAAACGCTATTCAAAATCGGAACTGAAAGGGGTCTGATGCGGCGGATGACTCATTCGGGGATCTCCCATCGCAAGCTCGCGCGCGCTCGGTGTGCCATGATGCGCGCATTACTGTTGGCAAGCCTTTGCGCGTTGCCCCTGCGCGGCCAGGACGTCCTGACCTACCACAATGACAATGCTCGCACCGGGCAGAATCTGAACGAAACGATTCTGACGCCCGCGAATGTCAACTCGACACAATTTGGAAAACTCTTTCAGCTCAGCGTGGACGGCAAGGTGGACGCGGAACCGCTCTACGCATCGTCGGTCGCCATCCCCGGCCAGGGGACGCACAATGTGCTCTACGTGGAAACTGAGCACGATAGCGTTTACGCGTTTGACGCGGACGACGGGGCGCAACTGTGGCATGTCTCCGTGATCGGGTCGGGCGAGACAACCTCCGACAATCGCGGCTGCACGCAGGTTACTCCGGAGATCGGTATTACCTCAACCCCCGTCATCGACCGCTCGAGCGGACCCAACGGAACCATTTATGTGGCCGGAATGACCAAGGATTCCACCTCCGCCTACCATCAGCGTCTCCATGCCCTGGACCTTACGACCGGGGCGGAATTGTTCGGTGGGCCGGTGGAAGTGCAGGCCAGCTATCCCGGCACGGGCGCCAACAGCAATGGCACGAATGTGATCTTCGATCCCGGTCAGTATGAGGAGCGAGCGAGCCTTTTGCTCTTGAATCAAGTGATTTACACTTCGTGGACGTCTCATTGCGATTTCACCCCCTACACGGGTTGGATTATCGCTTACAACGAAAGCACCCTCAGCCAGGTCAATGTCCTGAACCTCACACCGAATGGAAATGACGGGTCAATCTGGATGAGCGGATCCGGGTTGGCGGCGGATTCAGCCGGAAACATCTATCCCTTGATGGCGAATGGAACCTTTGACACCTCGCTCAACGCCAGCGGATTTCCCTCGAGCGGAGATTATGGAAATGCCATGGTCAAGGTCTCCACGGCCAATGGCGGCCTGGCGGTGGCTGATTACTTCACCATGTCATCCACGGTCGCGGAATCCAATGCGGATGAGGACCTGGGCTCCGGAGGCGCGCTGTTGCTTCCGGATATGACGGATGCGAATGGCGTGACGCGCCAGTTGGCCGTGGGAGCGGGAAAAGACCAGACGCTCTATCTTGCTGACCGCAACAACATGGGGAAATTCAACTCATCCGCCGACAATATCTACCAGGAATTGCCGGGTTCCCTGCCCGGAGGAATTTGGGGAGCGCCGGCGTATTTTAACGGTTGGCTCTACTACGGTCCGGTGGGCTCCAGCTTGATGGCTTTTCAGTTCACCCAGGCGCGGATTCAGTTGCCACCGATATCGACAACCGCTACGACCTTCGCATATCCCGGAGCCACGCCGAGCATCTCCGCCGATGGCGCGAGCAACGGAATTGTCTGGGCGACGGAGAACACCAGCCCGGCCGTGTTGCACGCTTACGCCGCGAACAATCTGACCAATGAACTCTACAACAGCAACCAGGCGGGGACGCGCGACCAGTTTGGTTCGGGGAACAAATTCATCACCCCAATGATTGCCAATGGCAAAGTTTATGTCGGAACTACCAGCGGAGTGGGCGCGTTCGGATTGCTGGCTTCTATTGTAGATTTCATTCTGGGTATCGGCGCGGGAAGCTCTTCATCTGCCGACGTCGCGCCGGGGGAGTCGGCTCAATACTCGCTGAGCCTCGCGGCCGAAGGAGGATTCAACCAACTCGTGACCTTTACATGCACCGGCGCGCCAGCGGGGGCAACGTGCACCATTTCGCCTTCCTCCGCCACTCCCAGCGGGACCACCTCCGTACAGCTCGCGGTAAGCGTTGCCACGACTGCGGCTTCGATCGCACCCGTGAGGCGATTCAGCTTCCCCATGGACCGGCGGATTTGGGCGGGCCTGGCGGTCTGCTTTCTGGCTTTGGCCTTCGCTCTTACAACCCTGGCGAGACCGGGCCGGCGTCCCGGGTATTCCCTGCCGGCGGCATTGGCGCTTGCCGCGGCTTTTTGTCTGGCCGGTTGCGGCGGCTCAATGCCGGCCACCATGAATAATTCCGGCACGCCGGCGGGAACTTACAATTTGACGATCACCGGCACATCGACGTCCGGCACAACGTCGCTGACACACAGCGTCGCCCTTCAACTCGTCGTCAGTTAGCCGATGCTTCCGAAGCCTGCCATCTGCGGAAGACGCCCCGTGTACATCACGCCGATTAATCCAGGGATCGAATGAGCCGAGCGAACTTTCCATGCGTCTAATTCGTTATAATGATTGACTCTGGTTTCAATCCTGGAATCAAATGACGGGTCTAACCTCGCGTGACTTCGGCAATTGAGGAGCATCCATGAAAGCTTGGCGGCTGGTCGCAATTCTCGCGATTTTTGGCGGCATGGCGGGCACGGTCCGGGGCGCAGAGGGTTGGCAAGTCCCCGCCGTTACGAAAAAACTTTCGAACGGTCTGGTGGTGGTTGTTTCTGAAGACCACTCGGCGCCGACGTTTGGAATTTGCATATCTTATCGCATCGGGTTCCGCCTGGAACCGCCGGGGCGCTCGGGGTTCGCGCATCTCTTCGAGCACATGATGTTCGAGGGCACGCCTGACGCGCCCAAGGGAACGTTTGACCGCGTGATCGAAGGCGGGGGAGGTTACAACAACGCCGACACGCGCTACGACTTCACCGAATACATTGACTCGGCGCCCGTCTCCGCGCTCGAACCGGTCCTGTGGCTGGAAGCCGACCGGCTGAAGAGCCTGGATTTTGCTCCGGAGCACCTGGAGAATCAGCGCAAGGTGGTGGAGGAGGAAGTGCGCGTGAATGTGCTGAACCAGCCCTACGGACTTTTCTTCGCCATCGATCTTCCGGGCAAGGCGTACGACAAGTTTCCCAACGCGCACAACTTCTACGGCGACTTCAAGGATCTGGACGCGGCGAAAATTCAGGACGTGGAAGCGTTCTTCAACCACTACTACGCTCCGAATAACGCCGTGATGGCAATCACCGGCGATGTAAACCCAGATGACGTTTTCGCGAAGGTGGAAAAATATTTTGGCGGAATCGCTCCTCGCCAGGTTCCGCCCAAACCCGACCTCACGGAGGTTCCCCAGACCGCGGAGCGCCGCTTCACCCAGCAGGACAAGCTGGCGCGCGTGCCGGCGATTGCCATCGGTTACCGCATGCCTCCGCGCCACTCGCACGATGCGGTGGTGGGCGCGCTGGTGGGCGAGCTGCTCCACAACGGGCAGGCTTCGGTGCTCTATCAGGCCCTGGTAAAGGAAAAGAAAGTGGCGCTCGACGTGAGCGGCGGCGTCAATTTTGTCTTCGGCAATCCCTTTGAATACGA
>JASIKV010000507.1 GCA_030049455.1 Terriglobia bacterium | reverse complement strand
GCTTGCCAGCAGTGTGCCCCCGTCGCGGACCCAGTTGCGAATGGTATCGACTTGCGGCGCGGAGAGCACTTCCACCTCCGGCAGCACCAGGACCTGAAATTGTGCGAGGGTTTTCTCCTCGAGCCGGAATTCTGCCAGGCTTTCAACCGGGCGGCCTGCATAAGTCAGGGTCTCAAGCGCACCCAGGGTGGAATGGCGGAAATCCACCGGCCGCTTCTGCGCATCCAGCTCGTTGCGCGTCGATTCGCTGTAGAGCATGGCGACACTCCGCAAGGGGTCGAGGTCCGGCCCCAGCAGGCAATCAACATTCTTGACGTCTTCCCAGGTTTCCTCGGCGACTTCAAACCACCTCTTCGAGTAGCCTTGCCCGTCGATTCCGCCCAACACCGGCGCATTTCCGACGAAAAAAGTCCGGGCATTTTGAACGATGAGCGCGTCCGCCTGCACTCGCGGAATTGTGCCGGGATAAGTGTCGGTATATCCGTAGCGCGTGAACAATCCCGCCTGGAAGTAGGGCCGGCCCCAGCCGCGCATTAGAATTGATCCAAGTGCGATTCCCGTGGGACAGGGCAAAGGTTCGGCGTAGATAAAGCTGACCTTTTCCATGATGTCGCCGGGAAATGATTCCGGCCCGCCATTGAGTGAAATCAGCAAGTCCGGGCGGCGCTTGCGCGCGACGGCGATAATCTCATCGAGCATTCCGCGAAGGGTGCGCTGCTGGTGCCACTGAAAGCGCTTTTCCCAACCATCGCGCGTCTTGAATCCCTCGCGATAGGGGTCGCCGGGATGATCGCGATCCCATGCCTCTTCGGTGTATTTGCAAAAGCAGAAAGGATTCCTGTCAGAAGCGCGGTACAGTTGAAATTGAATCCCAAAGATGTCAAGGAAAAGCTCCTGTACGTCGTAGCGCGCGAAAATTTCATCCATCATGCCCAGGACATACCGGCGGTAGGGCGAATCAAGACAAGGGATGTACCAGCGCAAAGTCTGCTTTTCACCTGCCTCGTTCACCCAGGCCCAATCAGGGTGTGCAAACACACATTGGTTGTTGAACTGGAGGCTGTAATACGCCGTCACGGACATCCCATTTCGATGAGCGAGGGCGACCTCCCTCCCAAACAGGTCGTAATCGAGGTTTGGCTGGCGAACCGCCGAGTCGCTGGGATACAGGGCGTATCCCCAATGACTTTGCGAATAGACCATCAGGCATTCCGCACCGGCATCGTGCGCGGCTTTTACGGCGCCTTCCACGTCAATTTGGAAATTTGCCTCGGGCGGAACGTGGAATTCCCATTCCATCATCCGGTAGGTTTTCTCGGGCGAGATGATGCCGGCGCTCTGCCGGGAAAGGCGCAACCGCGCCAGGTTGGGGTAATCGCCACCCGAATTCGAATTTCCAGATTCAGGTTTTTGGATGGAAGGGGCCGGCAGAAACGCCATTGCGCCGGCCTGGGCTGTGGTTTTCAGAAATTCCCTGCGGTCGAATCCCGGCTTCGCTTCCTTCTTGTCACGAGTGACATTGATTTTCATTCCCGGTAGTGGTCTCCGCGGGGTCCTTATTGGCCTGTCGGGGGTTGAGCTGACGGAGCCGTCTTCGGCAAGGCGATGAGCTGCTTCTGGTCAACATTGAAAACATGAAAATCGGAATACTCATGCCTGTTCCTAAGGGTGTGGCCATTCCAGTCCAGTGTAACGGTTACTTCCTGAGGCAGCCAGAATTTCTGGTTGGCGCTATTGAATTGAACCTGATTGAACTCGATGTCCGTGGTTTCCTTGTTCAGTTTGACCTGAGGCATGGGAGTAAGCAAATCGCTGGTCAGGCGCACAATCTGGTAGGTGGTTGTATCCACCCAGACTAATCCCTGGAAGTACGTCTGCCTGGTAACATTTCCCGTACTGAAGCTACCATAGATTCTGGAATTCGCCGGTTTCTGGGCAAAGGCCACGACGTACGAAGACGAACCTCTTGCTTTTTGGCGCCCCCAATAATGGTAGGCGGCGCCATTCTGATAAGCGGGATGGAAAACCAGCGGGGCCGCCACGAATCCGGTGGTAAGCATAAAATTCTGGTCAATGCCTTTCGGGTGTGCGAGGCTGCCCGTCGAGTCCGCGCGATATTCATTGGTTGACGGTCCCCAGGGCATTGCAGGGATCAAGCACAAGTAGCTGAACTTTTGTTTTTGGGTCAGGCCCACTTTGCCCTTTTGGCTCAACATTTCCTGGTGAATCACCTCAATGGAGCTGGTGTTGGGGAATTTGGCATAAAACTCCGCCACGTTTCGCCCCACGGAGCTGAGAATGGAATCGAGCAACGATTGATCTGTGGCGGGCTCGAAGTTATTGAGGCCCTTGGGAGGGTCATGCAAATAGTCCACCGGCTCTTCCCCTCGTGCTTGCATCTTGGCAGCGGCCTGGCTGTAAGCCTTGGCGTCTTTTTTCCTTTCATCCATGCGGTCCGAAAGGGCTCGCACGCGAGGGGTCATCTTGTTGATGTCGCGCCCCTGCAAATAGGCGTCAAGTTCATTCCGCGCCTCCTGTGCGCTTCCTGCCCAAAGCAGGGCCTCCGCGTGCAGGAATCGCGCCTCAGGTCCGGCCCCCGCCGCCAGGGCCGTTGCCAAGGTGGCTTTTGCGGTGTCCCATTCAAATAATTGACATTGGGCGCGGCCGAGCTCCTGCAAGGTGAGTGCATTGCCCGGAGAGAACTGAAGCGCTTTCTGGAAATATGGCACGGCGGCGTCAGGCTTGTGCTGCCACGACAACAGGACCCCATAGGCAAGGAATGGATCCGGCCGGCCGAGACTCGGGTCCTTGGCAATGGCATTAATAGCCTCACCCAGGTCATTATTGGCGCCCGCCCAATCTCCCCAGGCCAGCTTGGCCATCGCCAGCACGGTGCGGCATCTCAAGCACGCAGGCTGGCCCGCGGCCACTTTGGAAAGGTATTGCACTGCGCGGTCCAAATGGTTGAAGCGATCCAGAAATTCCTGCACGCCTCGCACGTAGTCCTTCGCGTATTTGGAAGAAAGGCCATCGCCGGTTCCAATCTGGCGAAGAGGCGAGCTGATGGCTTGCACCAAATCGGCTTGGGGGAGCTCTGAAGGGTCATCCTGGGGCTTGCGAAGGATAATGAAAAAGGTCACCAGCTTGTTGTCGCCGCTGAATTCCACCAGCGTGTGGCAATCAGGATAGCCCTTCTTCGAAATTCTCATGATGGCGGTGAAACTGGCAAGAACCAGCGGATTGACGAATTGGTATTCGATCTGGAAATGCCCCTGGCGATCGGTTTCGGCGGTTCGAGGAGGATTAGAAAATATCTCGACGCTGGCATTTGCTATGGGCTCTCTCTCCGGAGTCTCAACTTCCCCCATAACCACACGATACGCAACGACCGTCGTGGAGTCATTGGCCACTATGGGCGGGTTTTGGGCAAACATCGACCCCGGCAACAAAGCGAGCGCGCCAAGTTGAATGAAATACCTCAGAGAGGATCTCATCGCTTTTTTCTAACTCTTTTTGAAGTAGTAGACTCTTTCAGCGGACCAGAATCACATCAGTATCATACCACGGACCTAGTCGGGCAAAACATGCTCCAGAGGGCCGGCAGGGCACCCATATTTTTGGATCAAATCCTGCTTCTGCTTCCTGGCCTGATCCATTCGCCCGGCATCCATGACGGTTTCGACCACCTCGACGGACGCCGCGCAAAATTGCTTGTGAACCAAATCGCAGGAGAGATTAAACGTCGGGCCGTTCGGCCCTGTGGTAATCGCACAACTGTTCCCAAAAGCGGTGCGGTATAAATCCAGAAGATCGGATCGAAGGCCCGGATCGGAGGTGATCAGCCCTCCTTCCATCAGAGCGAGCGCTGCCTCATCCATGCGACCCTCGTTGGCATAGCCGAGGGCGATCTGCCGGTACCCCTCAGCCTTCGCCGGATGAAGGGCGAGCGCTTCGCCGGCTGCCACATCCGCCTCCTTCGCGTTCCCCAGCCTCCAGCAAACAGCCGCAAGCATCCAATCAGCTTCCGGATCGCCTGAAGCAGCATTCGGCAGAGCGGGGTGCCGGCGAGCCCACTCCGCCTCCCGCTTGCCGTCGTCTTTCGGCCGCTCGCTCAAGCGTATGGCGATTGAGCGGTGCAAAAGCGGGAGAGCTCTTCTGTAGTCATCAAGTCCTAGCGAAGGGTCACGGTCGTGCAATGCGTCGCCTTTGGCGATATAGAGCCCCCCTGCCAGGCGGTAAACATCCGGAGCATTGCGCGCGTCGGGAAGCGCATCCAGGATCGCCAAAGCCTTGTTGACTTCCTCGAGGGCGCGATCGAGGTTCGAACCCGCAGGACCGCTGGCATAAAGGACGGAGGCGAGCTGCGCGTGGACTTTGAAGCTGTTGGGGCTGGTCCGGACACTCGCCTCATACATAGCGAGCTCGTCGTGCCAGTCAATGTTCCGCACCCAGGTCCGGACGGCGAAGGCCAGCAAGATCACACAGAACACGGCGGGCGCAAATTGCTCTGCATGAAGGCGTTTCGCGGCCGCTTCAATCGCCATCACCAGGCAGGCGAGCAGCCCGATCGCCGGCAGGTATAAGAACCGCTCCGCCATGATGGTGCCGATTGGAAAGAGCAGGTTCGAGACGGGCGCAAACGTAACCGCGGCGAAGCATGCCAGGAAAAAAGCCGGGCGGTTCGACCTGTACAACCATAAGACCAAAATGGAGGCGGCCAGCACGGCGATGCACGATAGCCAGTCCTGAAGGGTTCCACGGACAAGCGGGATCTGCGCATAGGAATAATCGCTGGATAGGCTGGCCGGCCACACGATGAGCCAGAGATACCGGGCAATGACTTTAACTGCCGTGAGCCGTCCGTACCAAAAACCTGCGCCCACGATGGGGTTGTCGACGAAGGGATTCACCCAGGGCCGCGAAGCCGCGAGCACTATCGACCGCTGGTAGAGCATTGCCGCGATGGGCAAGAGTGTGGCGGCACAGCCCAGGAGGAGAACTCGCCCGTGTTTTCGCTCTTTCCAAAAGGAGAGTTCATAAAGTGCAATGACTCCCACGATGGTGACGGCGCTTTCTTTCGATAACACCCCAACGGCGGTGACGCCGGCCAATCCCGAAAGCCATGCAAGCCGGCGCAGCCCGGCGGACTCCGTGGCCCTGAGATACATCAGGAATCCGCTCAAGACGGCCATGGCTGAAAGCAAGTCCGACCGGCCGATAATGTTGGTCACCGATTCTGTCAAAACCGGGTGGACTGCCCAGAGCGCCGCAGCGAAAAAGGCCGGCGGAAGACTGCGCAGAAGCCTGCGCGCCAGCGCATAAACCAGAAAGACGTTGCCGAGGTGCAAAAGGAAGTTAATCCAGTGGTACCCGGCCGGGTCAGTTCCGTTCCCAAGCACCGCATAGTTGAACAGGAAAGAAAGTGTCGTGAAAGGGCGATAGAGCCCGGTCTCACCGGTCGGCCACCAATACGTGTGCTGAAGAATGAGGCGGATATTCTCACCCGTAAGCTCACGGATGCGTGAATCCTGGAGAAGCAGGAGCTTGTTGTCGAGGACGATCCCGCCGGAAAAAGAGTTTGAGAAAGCCAGAGCCGTCAGTATGGCGAGCGAAGCGGCCGCCAGTAGGCCTCGCCAGCGATCAATTTGAAATGGGCGGGGTTCAGTGGGCTGGGCCAAGCCGCCTTTCTTCTTTGGCTTTTTTCGCATTTCGGGTCAGCAGAGGCGCTCCGGCCTGAAAGCCTGAGGCCCCGTGGATTAAGCCGGATAAGGCAGGCTTGTCACGGACTCGATGAATAGCTCCGCGTCTCGCAACGGGATGATTCTAGCTTGCGAGCGATCACCCAAAACTATCAAGGCCAGCACCAGAATCGATAACAACGCCTGCGCCGTGAAGAGAATGAGCAAACCCACGGCAAAGGGAGCCCACGCCGGAACTGCTACAGGAGTAAAGAACCGCACCCCCAGGATGAATCCGAGCAGGCCCAATGCCAGAACCATGACTCCGGAAAAGAAAAGGATCAGGCGGGCTCCTACGACCTCGCCAAAAACCGCAATCGCCGATAGCCCATGCGCCACAAGAGCACTGAACCGCATATGAGACTCCCCCTCATACCGCTTTTCGCGCGGCAAGGGGACGAGAGCATATCGAACCCGCGAGCAGAGGATGGTAGCAGCATAATGGTTCCATATGTCGTGCCGGACCAAAAGCTCCGGCAGCATGGAAGGCTGAATGGCGGTGAAGTTCCCCACTCGAACCGGCACACCGGTCAGCAGCCAGTGGACCGTTCGATAGAGGAAATACATGAGCCGAAAGAA
>JASIKV010000506.1 GCA_030049455.1 Terriglobia bacterium | reverse complement strand
AAATTCCAAGGCGTTAAATTCCGTTCGGCGGGCGATCCGGTTTTATACCTGACGGATCCCGGCGGCTTTACGCGCGACGATCGCCGCGTATTCCTGAATGCTCTGGCCAAGCTGAATGAGTCAACGCTGGAGGATTTCGGCGATCCGGAGATTTCGACGCGCGTCGCGCAGTACGAAATGGCGTTCCGCATGCAGGCCTCCGTGCCGGACCTCACGGATCTATCCAAAGAGCCGGAGCACGTCTTCAAACTTTATGGGGATGACGCCCGGAAGCCGGGCACGTTTGCGGCGAATTGCCTGCTGGCGCGGCGCTTGGCCGAACGCGGCGTGCGTTTCATCCAGCTTTTCCACCGCGATTGGGATCATCACGGCGGATTGCCCGTAGGGTTGCCCAAGGAGTGCAAGGCCACGGACCAGGCGGCCGCAGCGCTGGTGCAGGATCTGAAGGACCGCGGCATGCTGGAGGACACACTGGTGGTGTGGGGCGGGGAATTCGGCCGCACGGTCTACTGCCAGGGCCGCCTGACGGAAAGCGATTACGGGCGCGATCACCATCCGCGCTGCTTTACCATGTGGCTGGCGGGCGGCGGATTCAAACCCGGATTGACTTACGGCGAGACGGACGACTATTGCTACAACATCGTCAAGGATCCCGTGCACGTGCACGACCTGCATGCCACCATGCTGAAGAACCTTGGTATTGATCACACCAAGCTGACGTTCAAATACCAGGGACGGCATTTCCGGCTGACGGATGTGCATGGCGAAATTGTGGAAAAACTTCTTGCCTAGGATTTGGCTGGCAAGCGGTGCGGCGTGCCGAGGTTGTTTGCGCCGCAGCGTCGCCGGCAAAGAAGAAAATTTCGAAAAGGGGCGTTCCTTCCTTTTTCCCGAAACAGCGGGTTGCCACGCGGACGGCAGGCCGGTAAACTGTATCCATTCTGAGTTAAGGAATATCGCCGGATAAACTATGGAAAACGAACAGCGCCGATCACCCCGAGTCATGTTCAGCATTCCCATCACGCTCCGCGGCGCGGATCAAGAGGGGAAATCATTTGAAGCCACGGGCCGTACCGTCACCGTGAACCGCCACGGCGCGCGAATTCAGATTTCAGGTGCGCTGACACCCGGCCAGAGCATCAGCATCAGCAATCAAACCAATGGGCAGGAAGCCGACTTTCGAGTTATCGGCCCGATTGCACCACCTACGGACAAGGTGGGAGATTGGGGCGTCGAGTGCGTGCATATGGACAGGAACATCTGGGAAATCGAATTCCCGCCCGTCAGCGAGATGTCGGACGCGCACATCCTGCTTGCCTGCCGGAATTGCCAGAAGCTGACGCTGCAATCGCTCTCGCTGGTGGAAGTTGAAGTGCTGGAGACGGCGGGGTTGCTGACCAAACCCTGCCTGAATTGCGGCCAGTTGACTTCCTGGGGATATCCCAAGCGGGGATTTGAAGTGGAAACTCAAACTTATCAAGCCGCCGTGCGGGAAGCGACGACGGGATTCGCGCTAGAGTCGGAGCGGCGCAAGTCGTATCGCAAACCCGCTCAACTTCCCGTTCGCGTGCGCGATTACTACGGGGAAGTGGACCTGGCCCAGACCGAAAACGTTTCCCAGGAAGGCCTGTGTTTTACCAGCACCAAGAAATATCTGCTGGGCCAGGGCATCATGGTCATTTGCCCCTACGATCCGGCGAACGAAAAACCCGAGATTCGGGCCCGCATCGTTCGCACCGAAACCGCCTCCGAACGTGAGCGATATGTTTACGGCGTACATTTCGATCAGCCGCTCCATTAGGTGCGCGCTCCTGTCCTAATCCGGAAAAACCTCCATCGTAGTGCCGGTTGTCGGCCCAACCTTCGATTGCAGTCCGATGTTCCAGGGGCTACAATCTGATTAGAGTGTGAAAATTTTTGGTGACCCGGCGCCACCTCCGCCGCGGCCGGCAAGGACACCGTCATGGTTCGGACACGTCCACTGCTGAAGGTTGGGGTATCCTTCCTCTCCCTGTGCGGGGTGGTCGTCGCCGCGATTGTGATGCTGACCTCCGTCCCGGTGCGGAGCGCGCAGAATCCTTCACCGCCCAAGAGCGGTGAGGCGCTGTCTCCTCCACCGGCAAGCGACAATCCAGCCGCTGCGAATTCGCCCAAGGATAAAGGCGAACCCAAGAAAACAAATCTCGATAAGACCAGAACCGATGCGGCAGAACTTTCCGCGCTCGCGGACCAACTTCGTGATGAGCTGAAGAATTTGAATGTCAATGTCCTTCCTTTGGACGTTCTCGAAAAGACACAGAAGCTTGAAAAACTGGCCAGAAAGATCAAAGGCGAGGCCTATGAAATGTAGAAATGAGGCTTGCATGAGATTGAGGCAGAAGCAGACTTCCTCAGGCAAAATTTCTGGACTTGGACCGGAATCAAGTCAAATGACGAGGCTTTCGGAATGCAGTAGCGGCCGGGAGAGAGAGTTCCGATGATCGGATTGCGGGGGATGGGAAAACTGCTGGTGGTCATGGTGGGCATGGCAATGCTGTTGATGCTGCCACCGGTCCCGCCGGCCCCTGCCCAGTCTTCGGCTCACGGCGGCGTAGGCACGACTGGGACTGGTCGTCCGCCAATTCCCCCCAACGAGATCGAGAACGACCTTCCGGACTCCTTAAGCTTGGAGCAGAAACAAAACCTGATGCGGGCTAATTTTGAAAGGTCCAAGAGTGACGCAGAGGAGCTGGCAGAGTTGGCAAAAGGGCTTCGTGAAGCCCTGGGAAAGCCCCCCCGCAATGTTCCAGCCAGCGAAATCGTCCTTCGCGCCGACAAAATTGAAAAACTGGCGAGGAAGATTCATGATGAAACCAAAGGCTTCTGAGTACCCGTTCGTTTGAACTGAGCCAGTCTTGATTATTTGATCCGCCGTCATTTTCGCTTCAGCGTCAGTCGAGCAAAAGGTTTCATTCCTCCCTTTTCCTCCGAATCCATCCTCCACTCCCAATCATCCGCCTCGGGATGATAGATGAACTGGGTGTGAAAGGTTGAGTCCTTGTCCTTAAAGAGGAAGGGAATAACGTCTCCGGTGCGCTTGGCGCGACCCAGACTGGTTTCGTTCATGCCGC
>JASIKV010000505.1 GCA_030049455.1 Terriglobia bacterium | reverse complement strand
CGATACCACGCATGGACGCGCATTGAAAATGCCGAGAGATCAAACGAGCTGATTCTAGGTGAGAATCCGCTGCCGCCTGGTTTTCAAGAAACGCCCATCGGAGACGTGCAGGCCTACTCGTTCGGCTACGATCGCGATTTCCATTTCATTCCTGACCTCGCAATCGCTCCGGGCGCGCAATTCACCGTCTACGGCGTCCCCGACATTTTGAAGCCCATTTACGGCTCGCACCCCGCCGGCGTGGCAATGTTCCTGCGCCTGCGGCCATTCGCGGAGCGGCGTTGATAAATGTCGGCCAATTGATTTCAATACCGTATCTTGGGGTGCGGTAGCAGCAGCTACCGCCTTTCAAGCGAGCTCACCCAAGCGAGTTCTCAACTTCGCCTCTTCCCAGGGCTGAGCAGCGGGCAAGGTGGGAGCTGCTGCTCCCGCAATCCATGCAGCGGCAAAACCTCAAATCAAGCTCGGGACTGTGGTGGGAAAAGTCGCCAGGGTGGCACACGCCAATCATTCCGACCGCAGCGTTTGGGCCGGATCGATTTTGACGGCGCGAAGAACTGGCGGCAGGGCGGCGAGTATGGCCGCTGCAAAAATTGTCACCGTTGGTGCGGCCAGCATTGCAAGGTCGGTGGGCTTCACCTGGTAGAGCAGGGATTGCACATAGCGCGCAACGGCAAAACCCAGCGCCAAACCCACACCTGCGCCTGCGACCACCATGGTCAAGACGCTCGCGATCACGCGCCAGGCTATATCGCCTGGCTGCGCGCCGATGGCCATGCGGATGCCGATTTCCTTCCGCCGCTGAATGACGGAATAGTCGAGCATCCCGAATAGCCCGACGGCGGCGAGCAGCAGCGCCACGAGCCCGAAGAACAGGCCGAGCCTGGCCAGCAGCCGCTCGCGGACAGTGTGTGATTCGTTGATCGAGGTTTGGGTCCGGATATTGCTGACGCGAAACCCCGGCCGGGCGCGCGGCACCTCGCGGCGCAACAGGGAAGCGAGCGCCATGGGGTTCGCGCCCGACGTGCGCACAATAAAGGTTCCATGCGCAAGCGGCTGCAAGGCGCCTCGAGCATCAATCTGATGAAACGGGAAATAGGTCTGAGGCAGAATAGGTTCGCGCGCATCGCGATAAGTCACATCGCCTACCAGCCCCACCACCTGAAATTTCAATTGCTGACCCTGGCCAAAGATCACTACAAACGGTTTGCCCACAGGGTCCTGGCTACCAAAGTAGGTTCTGGCAAAAGTCTGATTTACGATGGCGGCGCCCGGATATGCATCCGTCGCAAGAAAATCCCGGCCTTCCAGGAGGGGAATCTTGAGGGTGTCGAGCCATCCGGGCGATGCCGACAGCATGTATGCCAGAATAGAGTTGGGCGGCGCGCCGTTGACCGAGATGAAATTGTTCCAACTCGACCCGCTCATCAGAGCGGCGCTTGCCAGGCTAACACTTTCCACGCCCGGCACCTGCCGCAGATGCTCCGTCACCTGGTCCCAAATGGCCGGCAATTGCGGTTGACTTGCGACAGTCTCAAGGGTGAGCACGCCTGTGGCGGAAAAACCGGTGGGCTGGTGGGACAGGTGCTGGAACGTGGCGACGAAGAGGCCGGAGACAAAGAGCACTAGAAAGCAGAAGGCTGCTTGCACGGCGATGAGCGCGTGCATCAGGCGACGCCGCGAACGTGGATTCTCACCGCCTTTGAGTGTGCTTGCGGGCCTGACGGCCGAAGCGCGCAGCGCCGGGGCGCAGCCCATCAGCAGCATGACGACCACGGTCAAAACCAGGCCGAAGCTGAGCACGCGCCCATCCATGGGTAGAAACAGGCGGGTGGGATCCTCGGGCGGACTGAGCATCCCCACCGCCAGCGGCGCAGACCACCACGCAAATGCCGCCCCCAGCGCCGCTGCGAAAAGAGCCATCCACGAGCTTTCGACCAGCACCAGTTGGATCAGGCGGCGGCGTCCGGCACCAATCGAGACGCGCAGGGCCATCTCGCGCGCCCGCGCTTCCGCCTGCGCGGTCATCAGGTTGGCCACGTTCGCGCAGGCAATCAACAAGACCAACGCCACCAGCGCTCCCAGCACTGCCAACGAGACGCGAAAGTTGTCTTGCAGGTCTGAAGCCCCTGCCCCCGCCTTCTGAATCACCAGCTTTTGACGGAGAAACAGTTCAATCTCCTCCTTGGGCATTCCCGAAAACCCCTTCGCCCGCTCCTCTTCGAAGGCGCGGGAAGTAGCGTCCAGCCGGGCACGCAATGGTTCCATCGCAGTTTCCGGCTTGATGCGGGCCAGCGTTCGCATCCACTCCCAGTCGGAGTGCAGAACTCCCGGGTGCATCATGACGGGAAGGAAAATATCGATCATTGTACCGGGTTCGGTACCGGTAAAGCCGTCTGGAGCCACGCCCACGATTTGGTAAAGCTTGTCGCCAATGCGAAATGTGCGGCCAACCACTCTTGGGTCGCGGCCGAAGCGGCTGGCCCAGTAATTGTAGGAGATCACCGCATAGGGGGCCGCTGCGGGCTTGGCATCGTCGGCGGCGGTGAACAATCGTCCCGCGGCAGGTCGAAGCCCAAAGGAGCTGAACATGTATCCGGAGACGTATTGGCGATAGGCCTTTTCCATTTCCTCGTCGGAACCAAACGTCAGGTCGGTGCGATCGGCGTAGGAAACGGCGATCAACTCCGCCTGGCCGCCCGCCGCTTTGCGCATCAGTTCGAAATCCGGATATGCCCAATCGCCGGAAGAATGCAGTTTCCCGTCGAAATCGACGACCTGCCGGGCCAGGGCATAGAGTTGCCCGGGATCAGAAACAGGCAGGGGCCGGAGCAGCAGCGCGTCAATGAGCCGGAAGGCGGAAGTGCACGCACCAATTCCCAGCGCCAACGACAGAATGGCTACCGCCGACGTGAGCTTGCGCTTCAAGAGCTGCCGCCACCCGAAAACAGCATCGGCACGCAGGGAATCGAGCCACGCGACCAGGCGCACGTCGCGGCTTGCCTCGCGCAGGCGCAACCGCGAACCGAGCGCGTCACGCGCCTCGGCCGGATCGCGCCCGGCCTCGCGAGCCTCCTCCAGATGCGATTGCAATTCCTCATCAATCTCGCGGTTCAGGCGATCCCCGCGAAATACATTTACCACGCGCGAAACCCAGGACATATCAAGCCATCCTCATCACCCGGTCTATGGCCAGGGAAACCGCCTGCCAGCGCGACTCTTCTGCGGCCAGCCGCCGCTGGCCCGCGCGGGTCAGCTCGTACAAGCGCGCCCGCCGCCCCGTATCCTTGGTGATCCAGCGGGCGCGCACCCAGCCCGCTTCCTCCATGCGGTGCAGCGCGGGATAAAGCGAGCCCTCCTCAACGCGCAGCACATCTTCCGTGAGGATTTGAATCGCCGTCATGATGGCGTAGCCATGCAGGCCCGGCCTCCGGGAGAGAATCTTCAACACCAGCAGATCGAGCGACCCCTGAAGGGATTCGGTCTTTGACATACCCAGACCTCTTTATACATAGACGTCTTAGCACGCCTAAGGATAGCAGAAGTATTGGTGCTTCGGCAAATTATCTTTTTGAAGAGGAATGGTAAATTGAGGGAGCGGTTTCCCGTACTCAAACCGGGCTGTGCTTTGACTCTCGTTGACACCCTCTGGGGCGTTCGCTATAGTGAGACTGGGGCGCTGGAGAAGCCCTCCCTCCGACTCCCGAAGTTTTCTTGCGGCTTGGCCGGTGTCTTCCTCCCTGCTGAAGGGTGGGTTCGAAAGCCCATGAATCTCCCCATCTCGCTTACCCTTCTTCGCATCTTCTTCGTACCCCTTGTGGTGGTTTTACTGCTGACCAAGGGCAGGAATATGGACCTGTGGGCGGTCCTGGTTTTCCTGCTTGCCGCGGTCACGGACCTTTTGGACGGAATGCTGGCGCGCAAGCGCGGGCAAATCACCACGCTGGGAATTCTGCTTGACCCGATTGCGGACAAACTTCTGATCTCCGCCGCCTTCATTTCACTTGTGGAGGTGCACCTGGTCCCCGCGTGGATGGTCGTGATCATCGTGGGCAGGGAATTCGCGGTTTCCGGCCTGCGATCGATTGCCTCCGCGGAAGGTTACATCCTGGAGCCTTCGGAGTTGGGCAAAACAAAGATGGTGTTTCAGGTCGTGGCCATTACGGTCATCATTCTGGAGGCCCGCAGGTTCCAGTTTCTACACCCGCTTGGCGAAGTTTTGTTGTGGATGGTGGTGATTTTTGCCGTTGCTTCCGCCCTGCAATATTTCTGGAGTTTCTGGAGACACCTGGATGAGCGGGTCAAGCGCCGCCCAACACGTCGCGTGCTGGTCATGGAGCCTGAACAAAGCGCGGCAGAGGAGAAAGCGACGGAAGAAAAGGATGTTGCCGCTCACTGAGAACGATCAGCGGAATCTCGTGCGGCTCGCGCGGGAAGCACTGGTGGCGTACTTGAACGACGGTCAAATTCCCCGCGGGGAAGAGTCCGGGGAGGCGCTGCGCCAGCCCTGCGGGGCTTTCGTTACCCTGCGCAAAGGGAAAAACCTGCGGGGGTGCATCGGCGTCATCGAGGCGGTCAAGCCCCTCTATAAAGTGGTGCGAGAATGCGCCGTCTTGGCGGCCGTGCAGGACCCGAGGTTTTCTCCCGTCACCCAAGATGAATTGCCGGCCTTGACTGTGGAGATTTCAGCGCTCTCCCCGCTGTTCGACATCTCCCCGGAAAAAATCGAAGTCGGGCGGCATGGCCTGCTGATTTCGCATGGCTCGCAGTGCGGCCTATTGCTGCCGCAAGTGGCCACGGAGTGGAAATGGGACTCTCGGCGATTTTTGCAGGAGACCTGCCGCAAGGCGGGACTGCCCACCGACGCCTGGCAGCACGGGGCCCGAATTCAAGCCTTCACGGCGCAGGTTTTTGAGGAAGCTCACACAGCCCGGACTTCCCACCCGGCCGCGTGACAAAGATTTCAGGCGAGTTAATCCTGCTTAGCGAAAGATGCCCCTGGTGCCGAGCCTGCTGATGCCAGGCATCCGTGGCTCAGCGCCAGGGGATCTGCGGTTTAAACCCGCGGAGAACAGCCTGCCCGGGTTCGACTGCGGGCGTCATCGGTCTGCGGAATTATTCCGCTTCCACAGAGTCACCGGAAGAGATTTCGCGGTAACTGTCCACCACCATGGCTACGCTTGACTTTGCCTGGACAGAGAGCACCACAGCTTCACCGATGGTTTCCGGCATCGTGTGCTCGGAAAGAACCTTGTAGATGCGGAAGCGTTCACCCGGCCGGGCTCCGTCTTTTTCACCCAGGCTCAGATAAACAACGTTTTGGTTGCCCAGGAAGCCAAAGTTGTTCATGGTCGCGGCAATTCTTCCATGCGGTTTGCTGGTGTCGATTGGCGCGAAGTGGTCCAGCGGCTTGGAGACGGTGTAATCGGGTATGGCGCGCGGCTGGAAGGGAATCAGCGTATCGCCGGTTTGAATCCCCTGGCAGGAGAAAATGACCTTTGCCACAGGGCCCTGCGGATTGACGTGAGTCACCCTGACAATGGCCACATCTTCGTAAGGTTTGCCCAGGCTGCCCACGGCTCCTCGCTCACCCGTATAGCGCATGGTGCGGAAAAGCTCGTCAGCAGGCCGAACAATGCGGTATTCGGACCCCACGCTGACGCTTCCGCCCTTCCCCTCGGTACCAATGTAAATTGACTCGTCTTCCACAAATTGGCGGACCAGCGAGTGAAAGTCGTCGTCTCCTCCGCCGATGACAAAGATATCGTGGGGAATGACCGGGTCGGCGATGAAGCCGGCGCAATCCGCTTGTGAGCGGGTGGCAACAGGCTTGGTGGGTCCGGCTGGGGCGGCATCTTGCGCCCGAAAGGTTATTGCCGGCGTGGCAAGAAACACTAAAGCTAACGCGAACGCAGTTCTACGCACAGGTTTCCTCCTTTATCGTCCGAATAACTGGCGCAGGCGGCTCACCCCCCAGTGATTCCGCCCAAAACGGGCTATCCCCTTATGGCCTGTAAGTGTAATAAAAAAGGTTCCCCCTTGTCAAGAGAGGTTAGATACCGTATGAAATAGGTTGCCTATTCAGATACCGACTGCCAAAGGAGCAACCGTGAGCGACCCACACGCCTACCCTTACGAGACCCGGCTGAATATTCTCTTCCCGCCATTGGAAGTTATGGACTTGAAGGCCATGGCGGACGACTGCACTTACAAATGGTTCAACCAGACGTTGTGCAAGGTGAACCAATCTGTGGTGCGCATGGGAGTGGTGGAAGGCGAATACCACTGGCACAAACATGATGCGGACGATGAATTCTTTTATGTTGTGGAAGGCCGTTTCTTGATCGACCTGGAAGATCGCACCGTGGAACTCAAACCGCACCAGGGATTCGTGGTGCCCAAAGGGGTGGTGCACCGCACCCGCGCCACGGAGCGCACTGTGATCCTGATGGTCGAGAACGCGGGAATCATCCCCACCGGAGATTAACTGTGCCTGCTAATTGGAAAGCCTGGCAATTTGCACCGCCAGAGCCTCAACCTTCTTCGCCAAACCGTCCAGCCGCGCCAGCCGCGCGGTTGTTTTCTTGAACTCGCTCATGGG
This sequence comes from Terriglobia bacterium, assembly GCA_030049455.1. GTDB lineage: Bacteria > Acidobacteriota > Terriglobia > UBA7540 > UBA7540 > Bog-366. Next base: position 226 of record JASIKV010000505.1, on the reverse strand, counting down.
GCGGCAGGGGGTTCCCCAAACCACGGAGCCGCTGCGCACGATTTTCCCCGGCAAAACACCGGACTGTCCGCCGACGATGACGCGGTCCTGAATGTGCGCGCGCTCGCCCACGCCCACCTGGCCGGCCATCACCACGTAATCGCCCACCTCCGCGCCGCCGGAAATTCCCGTCTGCGAAACGATGATGCAATGGCGGCCGATCCTGACGTTGTGAGCTATTTGCACA
>JASIKV010000504.1 GCA_030049455.1 Terriglobia bacterium | reverse complement strand
CAAACAACTCCGGAGGGTTACTTGCCCTTGTAATCCGCGGCAATGTGCCGGAATAATTGCCGAGCGATATCACGATTTGCGCCTCATCCGGTGTCTCCGCGTAGGGAAGGAATATGGAATCCTTATCGAACTTCCGCCACGGCTTTCCATTCACCAGCACGGAAGTCACCGGCCCGGTTCCCACGGTGGCCAGATACAGCCGCTTGCTTCCAAACCGCACGGGATCGAGTTGCTGAAGCTCGGTGATTCCGGGCGGAATGTGGGGGATGAGGGTCAGCCCTTCGGCGCGATAGAGATATTCGAAGAGTCCGCGCAGCATGGCGGCGGGAGGGCCGAACGCGTCATAAGTAATGTTGATGGGCTGTTTGGGCTGGTAGACATCATTTCCAAAGTTGGCCAGCGGATTATCCGTGCGAAAGCGCCGGGCGAAGGTGAGCATTTTCTCCATGGACCGGCGCGCATCCTCAAACTTCCCCAGCCGGTAATAAGCCAGAATCACGCGTGCTTCGCAGGTTGACCATTCGCCGCCGTTCACCCACGTGCCGAAGCGCCAAATGCCTTCCTGTTTCGCGTACATGTCGTCATAGGAAGGATAATTGGGAAGCAGAAAAGCGTAGGGGCGAAATCCGGCCACGGACGCGATCATGCGGTAGATTTTCTCCGCCTGCGTGTCGTCGACCACCCGGAAGGCGATGGCATCGTGATTGGGCGGAGCTTCAAAGTAGCCGTGTACGGGGGCGCCGAAGACTCCGTGGCGCGTTCCGTCGGGGTCAAGCGATTTGATGAAGTATCCCTGATCGGTGGTGAGAAGCGGCAGGCCCTTGCGCGCCAAATCCCGGCGTTCGGCATAGAGCGCGGCTTTCTCCGATGCGCCCGCCAGCTTTTCGACTTCAATCAACCGGTCGAGCGCCGCGATGTAGGTGATGGAAAGTCCGGCGAGGTAAGCCTTGTCGTAGGTGCCATCGGGGCGCGCCCAGCCTGCGTAACTCGGCCCCAGCAGGTTCGCCGCCGGGCCGGCGAGAAACAGGTTGTTCTTCGGGTCGCGCCGCGTGTCGAGCAGATTGGCCGAGCGTTCAAGCAGGGGCAGGTAATGCGCAATCGCCGCGCGGTCGCGGCTGATGAGCAGCAGCTCCGATTGCAGCAGCACACCCGCCGCCGTGAATTCCAGCGCCCAATCGTGAATCTCGCGCCGGCCGTCGCCCTGCTTGTAGATGATGCATCCGGGCATCGCCGCATCGCACAGCAATCCGTCGGGCGCTACGTAGTTGTTTCCGGGCGAACTGGGGCATCCTTCGCGGTGGCCGTCGCCCATCTGGTTGAACCACAAGTCCTGGGCGTTTTGAAGAAAGGTCAGATACGGCTCCTGGTAGAAGGGAAGTGCGCAGTAGGTCGTGCCATAGCTGTTCTGAATCCACCAGGCTTTCCACGTTGGCCCTTCGACGAAGCCGTTCCAGTCGGGGTCGTAAAGCATGGAAAGGCTCTGGTACTCCGGGTCGGGCTCAAACATCCGCCGGGCGGTATCCAGAAGTTGAAGGTATGCAACGTCGCCCCGCCCGCGGTAGTGCCGGCCTTCGAACCAACCGGAATCCGCCGCCAGCGCGCACGGGGTAATGGCGAGTAAGATTGTGCAAATCAGGAATGCGGGCTTTCCGGTCTTTGGCTGTTTTGAGCGCATTTCTGAATTCTAATTGAAGTCGATTCCCGGCGGCACTATCCACTTGCACGAGGTATTGAGTTGGCCTACAATATGTCCCTGCTCGAATCGCAAAAGTCGCGAGGGTTGAAAAGGCGCTTTGGCGGTTCGAGGAACCGGACTTAGAATTTTGAAGAGGGGGAAACGAAATGAAGAAATTCGCGCTCCTGGCTTTTGCATTCCTGGTGATGGGCAGCCTTTCGTTGGCGGCGGGCGCAACCATTACCGGAACGGTTAGCGATTCACACTGCGGCGTAAAGCACGCCGACGCGGGCGATCAGGCTCAACACTGCGTTGAGCACTGCGTTCAGGGTGGGGCCACTTACGTTTTGGTCTCCGAAGGAAAGGTCTACCAGCTCGATTCCCAGGACAAGTTCAAGGGACTGGGCGGCAAGGTTGTCACGGTAAGGGGCAGCGTGAAGGGTGACAGCATCGTCGTCAGGAGCGTGGCAGAAAAGACAAGTTAGCTTCGCGATTCAGCATCTCTCACCGACAACGGCCACCTGCGACCGGCGGGTGGCTGTTTCCCCACCTTCGGCGAGCGGGGCGGCGCGGGCCGTGGGTTCGATGGTTTCTATCAGGCGGGTAACCCGAAACCTCTACTCAACATCAAACCTGGGGTGCGCCCTTGCTGCGACTTGCGGTAAAGAACACGCGGCAATGTCCGTTCGGACTTTGAGAAATTCAAGCCAACCATTGCGGAGGATGGCATGAAGCGATACACGTGGGCAGTTCTAGGATTAATCCTGGCCGCGGGCCTCACTTTGGCTGCGCCGGCAATGCCACCGGCGGGCACTTTTGTGGGTAGCATTGGTGACTCGATGTGCGGCGCAAAGCACATGCCCGGTGAGAATGCCAAGGATTGCACCCTGGGATGCGTGAAAGAAGGTTCGAAGTACATCCTTATTGATCCCAGCGGAAAGATCTATCAGCTCAGCGACCAGAAAACGCCGGAGAAGTTTGCGGGCGCCAACGTAAAAGTCACGGGAACGCTGAAGGGCGACACGATTACCGTCACCTCCATCGTTGCGGCGCCATAGCATGAGGGCAAGGCTTGATTGGAAGAGGACAAACGCTGCAGGCCCCTGGGGCAGGAAGCAGCTTAGGTTTGCAGATCGAAATGCCGGGTGAATCAGGAGGATTCGAATCGAACTTATGGACACGGATCAGAGCCCCTCGACGGGAAAAGAGTGGAAAGTTCGACGGGTGGGAACGGTTACCTTCGCAATCTCCAAGCCGAAGAGAAATCCCCGCAAGACACGCCAGATGCGCTTGAAGAATCGCCGGCGCGCGCGTTAAACGGATTTGGCGCCTCCCGGATAAGGGAGGGCCGCCGATTCAGGAATTCTGCGATGAAGTCAAAATCCAGCCTTCGATTCAAATTGGCGGCAGGAGCGGCCCTGTTGGTCATGGCGGCCCTGCTGACCCTGGCGGCTGCCCCACCGGACCGACCGCTGACCAAAGACGACGTCACGCTTCTCCTGCTGGGAAGCACTCCGCCGGCAAAGATGACGCAGTTGATCGAGCAGCGCGGCGTGGATTTCCAGATGGATTCCGACCTGGTGAAGAAATTTCGCGACCAGGGTGCGAACGAGGACATCATCAATGCCCTGAAAAACGCGGCCAACAAGCCTGCCGCGCCCAAGGTGAATGCGCCTGCGCCGGCCGCCACAACCAATCCGTCCGCAGCGCCGGAGCCCGCACCGGGAGGCAAACCCAACGCTCCGGATGCTCCCGAGCCCGTTGCGGCCCCCGCCCCGGCGCCCGCGCCGGCTCCTGCCCCTGCACCCGCAGCTTCATCTTCGCAATCGTCTTCCGAACCCGTGCTTCGCTCGCGGCAAGACGAGGATTCCTCCGATGAGCCGGTGCTGCACACGCGGCAGGCCAGAAACTCCGAATCGACATCAACGGCCGCCAGTTCGTCACCGCAACCGGCTTCAGGCGGCGGCGCGACATCGTCTTCCGAACCCACCTTGCACACGGCCGCCAAACAGACTCTGCCGCTAACCCCCGCGACCGCCAGCGGCAGCGGCCTGAAGGACCCGAGCGACGCGGAGATTCAACATATCATTCAGACCTTTGCAGCCAAGGAAAAAATCTTCGAGGAAGCGCGGAACAATTACACCTACCATCAGATCAATAAGGTTGAAGAACTAAGCAACGACGACCAGGAGGTTACGGGAAGCTGGCAGCAGGAATGGGACATCACTTACGACGACAAGGGCAATCGCATCGAGCGCGTAACTTATGCCCCCGAGTCCACGCTGAAAAAATTGGGACTCACCAAAGAAGATATGGAGGGCTTTCGAAGTATTCAGCCTTTTGTTCTTACCACCGACGAACTTCCCGAGTACGACATCAAATACCTGGGGCACGTCAAGCTCGATGAGCTTACTGCCTACGTTTTCAGGATTACCCCCAAGGAGCTGGAAAAGGGAAAGGAATATTTCAAGGGTCAGGTGTACGTTGACGATCGAGATCTTCAGATCGTCAAGAGCCAGGGCAGGCAGGTTCCCGAAAAGAAAACTCACGGGCAGGAAAATCTGTTTCCGGAATTCAGCACCTGGCGAGAGCAGGTGGACGGCAAGTTCTGGTTTCCCACCTACACGATGGGCAAGGATGTGCTCTATTTTGAAGTCGCCCCCGTGCACATGAAAGAAATCGTGCGATACACGGACTATAAGCAGTTCAAGACCCGTGAGCGAATCCTGAACGTGCAGGAAGCAACGACGGACAAGCCGAAAGACCAAAACACGCCTGCCCCTCCCCCACCCAAGAATTGAGCCCCGCTCATCTCATTTGGGAATTGCGCTGCCCGCGCGCCGCCGCGTGCTGCTACAATTTCCGCCATGAAACCTCTCAAACTGAACTGGCGCATCGTGCTGGTGCGCCCGCGCAACCCCTTGAACATTGGCGCGTCGGCGCGCGCTCTGGCGAATTTTGGATTGAAGGATCTGGCGGTGGTCGCGCCCTTTGAGCCCACCTGGAAAGAGGCGCGCACCTCAGCGGTGGGCGCTGACGCCGTGATGGCGCGGGCGCGGGCCGTGCCCGCACTCATCGACGCCATCGGTGATTCGACGCTGGTCATCGGCACGACCACGGGCGCGCGCCGCAAGCTTGACCGCGAGCTGCTTCCACTTCCGGAACTCGCCGGGGAGCTGCGCCGGCGCCGCGCGCGGGGAAACGCGGCACTGCTCTTTGGCTCGGAAAAAACGGGTTTGGGCAACGATGAGATGAGCCACTGCCACCTGCTGGTGCGTATCCCCACCACGGAAGAATCACCGTCGATGAACCTGGGGCAGGCTGTGGCCGTCTGCGCGTATGAGCTGGCTCGCGCCGGGCTTGTAGATGCGCGGACGCCGCATTCACCAGCGCGACGCGCGGATATTGCCACCGCCCAATCGCTTGAGCACCTCTTCGAACGCGTTGAGCACGTGCTGGAAATGTCAGGCTATCTCCAGCCCCTCAGCCGCGAAGCCATGCTGCTGAAGCTGCGCCGCCACTTGCTCGAGCTGAAGCTCAGCACAAGGGGCGCGCGCGTTCTGGGCGGAGTTCTGGCTCAGGTGGAGTGGAAGCTCGAACAGGCGAGCCCCGCGGGCAATTGATCCGATAGCTCGCAGGGCCGCGCTGCAACAATCCGGAACGCTTTAGCTTCCCGAGGGGGCCTTGCACTTCTCGAGTGAGTGGTTGTTGTCCTTGTAGCACTTGCCCGTGTCATTCAGCTCGGGCTTGCCTGCGGTGACGTGGCAGTACTTGCAGCCCTTGCCTTCCTTCTTGGCGTACTCGGGCTTCGCGGTGGAAATGGAAATCATTGAACCGCTAATGAGTGTTAGCGCGAATAGAACCCTGAACAACTTCATGGAATCCTCCTTGGTTTGCATGTAATGGTCTTGCGAGTTCAAAAACCTGTGACCCACTTTTTTGCCGGAAGTGAAATCAACAAATGCCGCATCCCGGCCTGCGCGGGAGTTCCCTGTCCCGAAAGTTAATTTCCACCCGCCAGCTCATGGAGGATCTTGGGATCGGGCTCATCCATGGCGAGCAGCGCGTGGCAGGCGTTGCAATCTTGCGTAATCTTCCCGCCCCCCGGCGATTTGTGGTTATCGTCATGGCAGCGGAAGCAGCCGGGAAAGTCATTGTGCCCCAGATTGTTGGGATATGTTCCCCAGGTAATGTTCATCTCCGGGAAGACGTTCCCTTCGTAGATATACAAAATTCCCTTCGCTGCATCTTCAATCCGGGCGCGCTGGGAATTATAGACGGCGAAATAGTTCTTTCGATAGTATTCGCGCAACGCCTGGGGCAGTTCCGTTTCGGCCACGAGTCTGCTCGCGTATTTCCGCTTGAGGAGCTCAATCGCTTCCTTGTGAATGAAAGGAAGCGAGGGGTTGATGCGCCCCGCCGCCATCTCGCGGTTTACGGCGCTCTCCGGCATGTCAAACGTGTGCGTGGGGCGATTATGGCAGTCCATGCAATCCATGGTGCGCCGCTCGCCGTGCGCCAGCAGGTCCGGTTTGGGGGGAGTATCCGTTGAAGCGTATTCGGTCACCGAACCATCCTGATTGCGATAACTCACCCAGGGGATTTCCTGGCGCTTGGAGTCGGCTGCGATATAGGTGACCAGACCCAGATGGCGGCCGTGAATTCCCACCAGCTTGCTGTCCGGATTGCGCCCGCCGATGTGCATCAGCAGAACGTCTTTGGTTTCGGAATTCTTTTCATCGTCGGCAAACTTCGACCTGATCATCAGCTTGTCACCGGAAAACCGCTCGGGCCAGTGGCACTGCTCGCAGGTTTCCCTCGCCGGGCGCAGATTGTGAATGGGGGTTGAGATCGGCCGCGGATAGAGATTGAAGGTTACGGCCACCACCTGGTAGCTGCCGGAGATTTTCGAGCGCACAAACCATGGCGCGCCGGGGCCGATGTGGCATTCCACGCAGGCCACACGCGCATGGGGTGATCGCTGATAGGCTGTGTACTCAGGGTCCATCACCTGATGGCACGTCTGCCCGCAGAATTGCGTCGATTCCATAAAGACGGTCCCGCTATAACTGGCGATAGAGAAAATCGGCACGTTGATGGCCGTCATGATTGCGACAAACATGACCGTGGTCCGCAACCCGCGGTCGGAAAAGTCCACTTTCGGGTACCGGGCAGGAAGTTCGCCGGCCCGCCGCTTGCGGCGAAGGTCCCGCAAGATTCCAGCCGGAATCAGAATCAACCCCAGAGCGAAAATGGCGGGCAGAATCATGTAGACCAGAATCCCGGCGTAAGGATTTGGCTGGTATCCGAAGATCAGTGAGGCAAAAGCTATGACCAGCGTAATGCCCGCCGTAGTAGCCAGCACCACTCCGACGCGGCTGATGAGATTCTGACTCAAATAAAAGGCAGGTCGAATCAGGGAGGCGAGGATTTCCTGAGGATGATTAAACATTCCCTGAGGTTTACCGCTGGTTGGTTCAGTTGAAGCCAAAACCCCTCCTGCTAGTCGCTGGTGCCTGCCCCATTTTTGGCGTGTATTCTACCATTGCAACCCCGCTGTGCCTCGCAACCTTCATCTTAATCACTTCGGCTGGAGCAAGGTCGCCCTTCAACCCGATTTTGAACCACAAGGGCGCGAACCATCTCACGGGCCCTCGCGGCTCATTCTTTCAAGCTAACTGCCTGAAGGCGCCTTGTAGCCTTCCAGGGAGTGATTGTGATCCTTGTAGTACTTCCCCGCGTCGGTCAGTTCCTTCATCTTCCCCGGAGGGTGGCAGAACGTGCACTGCTTGCCCTCTTTCTTGGCATACTCGGGTTTCCCCAGACCTGACGGCAAAGCCAGGAAGGCGGCAAAGACCACAAGAACTCCGATCCGAATGAGCTTCATAAAATGAGTACCTCCTCAAATGAGGCTTAAGAGATCTGCCGACAGGATGTCATTTGTCAGCATCCCACAAATCTCTGAAAGCATTCCGATTGCCACTCACGGCCGCTTGTTGAAATCTTGTACAGTTAGGAAACGGCGAAACTTAGCGCACCGCACCCTGATGCACCTCGTTGCATAGAAACCATTTGCGTGAAATCTCCGACACTTTTGCGGGAAATGACTCACCCTTCTATGAAAGCGGACGGCAAAATGCCTGGGGTCATATTGTCCGAACACTCCATCTTGATGAAGACAAACGGTCAACGCTCTCTACACCGGAGGCGAATCAATGGCGGTCTACAAATTAGTGAATGGCATGCAATTTGCCTTTTGGTTGAGCGGAAGCTCGAAGTACCGGACTTTATGCCCTTCGGGAAGGACAAGGACTCATGAACCTGCTGGTGGTGGGAATCAGTCATAAGAAAGCTCCCCTGGAACTCCGCGAGAGGTTTGCAGTGAACGAGCGCACTCTGCCTGAAGCCCTGCGCAAGCTTCAACGGGAGCCGGAAATCGAGGAAACAGCCATCATCTCGACGTGCAATCGCGTTGAATTTGTGTT
>JASIKV010000503.1 GCA_030049455.1 Terriglobia bacterium | reverse complement strand
ACATGGCCAGGATGGCCATGCCACAAGTCGCGGGTGGTCCCCACCCGCGATCCATCGGTGAATGGCAAAAACTCGCGTGTCCTGCCGCTGTGGCATGGGCTTCCAGCCCATGGACATGGCCAGGATGGCCATGCCACAAGTCGCGGGTGGTCCCGCCGAGGCGGGACGCGCTACAAGATTCAAACTGAGGCACTACCCGGAATGCTGGTCGCTGGATGATCTCGGGCACTCTTGCTTGCGCTGGGAAGGAATCGCCTGGAAAGAGATGGCTCGCGCTCTACCAACCGCCGCCGGCTCCGCCGCCACCCGACGATCCTCCGCCAAACCCGCCGAAACCTCCTCCCCCTCCGAATCCGCCCCCGCTCCAGCCGCCTCCTCCAAAACCACCGCCACCCCAATAACCCCCGCGATGGCCGCCACCCGAACCGTAAAACCCTCTTCCGATGCCGAACAAGCTTAGAAATACTCTGAGGAGCCCCCAAGCGGGCACGCCGATAATGAACACCACGAAAAGAAACAACAGAATACTACCAATGGAGAGTTGAGGTGTCTGGCTCGGCTCCGGCTCGCTCGAGGTAGGCGCACTTGCGCCGGGCAGGCTGCCGAGTGAAACATGACGGTCCTGCGCGATAACTGCTGCAATCTGTTGAACCATTCCCAGCAAAGCGCTGTTGTAATCGCCCTGCCGCAAATACGGAACCATGCCGCGGCCAAATCCGCCCACCTTGCCGTCGGGCAGAATCGGCTCGAGCCCGTAGCCCACTTCCGTCCAGTATTTGTGGTCTTGCGTGGCCATCAGCACCATCACGCCGCGGTCCGTTCCCTTCGCGCCCACTCCCCATTTTTGGAACAGGTGATTGGCAAAGTCTTCCACGGTGTCACCATCCAAGGTCTTGATGGTGACCACGGCGATCTGCGCTTTGGCTTTCTGGTCCACCTCGGTGCTCAGGCGGTTCATTTCATCAATTGTGGCGGAGTTCAGGACGCCGGCGAAATCGTTCACGTACCCCTGGGGATTCAGCTTTTGCCATTGCTCTGCGTGAGCTGCGGCGGATGTGAACGCCAGGAGCAAAACTGCAAGCCGGGTCAAGCGCCTGCGGCTGTTGAGTTGGTTGGCAAGAATCGGCATTGTGAACTTGAGAACTGTCTCCCGTTCAATCGTACACGGCGTCTCGGTAAGGTGCAACTTGGGTGAGGCTTTGTGTTGTTTTGTGTCAATCAATCCTGCATCCGCGCAAAGAAGTTTTTTGCCGGTGAGGCATCAGGCGGCGCTGCGTTGCAATCGAGGCTCAAAATGGTCATCGCCGGGTAACGAAAAACGCATGCTTCAGGTCTAAGTATTAAGGGATTGCCGATTGGTTTGAATGAAGTTGCATCCGGGGATGTTGATGGAAACAAAGAGTGGCAAGAATTCAGTCTCGGGGGCGATCACTTCGGGTGGAGACCCTTATGTGAATTCCATTTTATCAATCGAATATGGAAAAGTGAATGCTATATATTAAGATTTGAATCGACCATCCAATCTTTTGAATTACATGTCATATACTATTGAAAATACAGTTGTTATTTATTCCTGACAGCTTGAGTGGTGGAATTTGACGTGCTATAATTCCCTAGGAGATAGCACTCGCCAAGTACCAAAGCGGCAGCGAACATGAACAGAATCCCAGCCTTTCGACTGACCACGCTCTCGCTTGCTCTGTTAAGCCTGGTTCTGGTGGGCTTTGGCATCGCCAACTATCAACAGCGTGATCTTTACCCGTCTCCCGACGATGGCGTCTCCTGGATTGATTCGCCCCAGGGCGTGACGGCTTGGATCGTTGTTCCGGGCGGCCCGGCGGATCGGGCCGGAATCCATGAGGGTGATCAGCTCAAGGAGATCAACGGCCAGACGATCACCACATCGGCGGAAGCGGTAAAGCAGATTTACCACCTGGGCGTCTGGTCGCTCGTGGCCTACGGCCTGAGTCGAAGCGGCGAACCGTATGAAACCAGCCTGGTGCTTGGTCCCCAAAGCAATTCAGGTCCATTTCGAAACTACCTGGCGCTGGTGGGTCTGCTCTACCTGCTGATCGGCACTTATATCCTGTTCCGGCGGTGGACAGCGCGCAAGTCCCGCCACTTTTACGTCTTTTGCCTGGCCTCGTTCGTTCTCTACACCTTTGCGTACAACAACAACCTGAGCATGTTTGACTGGACGATCTACTGGTTGAATGTTGTGGCGTGGGTTTTGCAGCCGGCGCTGTTTTTGCACTTCTGCCTGACATTCCCGGAGCGCTCCACGCTGCTGCGCAACCGGCGTTACGTTTCACCGCTCCTCTACCTGCCGGGCGCTGCGCTGGGTGCGGTCCACGCGCTGGTTGCCTTGAACATCCTGGTGCTTCCACTCCCGCTTCTTCAGGCGCGCTGGTTTCTCGACCGGGTCGAAATGTTTTATCTGGGAACATACTTTCTGGCTGGCGCCCTGGCGCTGCATCATGCCTATGCAAAGGCCACCGACGCCGTGCTGAAGCACCAGTTGAAGTGGGTCACGCGCGGCACGTGGCTTTCGATTGTGCCCTTCGCCGGACTCTACGCTCTTCCGTATTTTTTGGGATTTGTCCCCAACGCCTGGATGAACGCCTCCGTGCTGTTCCTGGTCTTCCTGCCGGTGACCTTCGGCTATTCCATCGTGCGCTACCGGCTGATGGATGTGGACATCATTTTCCGCCGCGGCATCGCCTACACGCTGGCGACGGCGGGGATTGTGGGCTTGTACTTCGCGCTCCTGGCGGTGTTTGCGGATTTTTTCCGCGCCACCTTCCCGCCCATCAACAGCCGGGGCGCCTGGGTGGTGGCGATTGTGCTTACCGCCATCCTGTTCCAGCCGGTGGTAAATTACATTCAGCAATGGGTGGACCGGTTTTTCAACCGCGAGCGCTACGATTACCGCCGCACGCTGCTGGAATTCGCGCGCGACCTCACCTCCGTACTGCACGTCGATAATCTGCTGCGCCAGATTTCCGATCGGCTTTCCGAAACCCTGGGCGTCGACCGCCTGGCCGTGTTCCTCGCCTCGGACGCTGAGGGCTTTCGCCTGGCGCGCACCCGGGGCATGAATTTCAGCGGAAAGCTCGACACCACTTTTCTCGACCCCGCCCATCCCTCGCTCGCCAAGGGTTATCTCTTTTTTGACAATGTGCGCCATGTGTACGGATTTTCTCCGAGCGCGAGGAAATCCATCGAGCAGCTCGACCTGCATTACTATCTGCCGTTCAAGGTCAAGGAACAGACGCTGGGTTATCTGGGGCTGGGCAAGACGCGCGAGGGCGATTTCCTGTCGAGTGAAGACATCGACCTGCTGCAAACGATTGCCGGTTATGTCTCGATCGCACTCGAAAACGCGCGGCTGTATGAATCGCTGGAAGTCCGCGCGCACGATTACCAGGCGCTGCGCGACTTCAGCCAGAACATCATCGAATCCATCAACGCCGGCGTGCTGGCCTGCAACCTGGAGGGCGTGGTGGAATCGTGGAACTCGGCGATCGAGCGCCTCTACGGTCTGAGCCGCTCGGAGGCCATGGGCAGACCCCTGGAAGCCATATTCCCCGCGGAGCTGCGCGCCGAGCTGTCGCGCGTCTCCGATCCGCACCACTCGCTGAATCTCTACAAATTCCGCCTGCGCAACGCGGAGGATCGGGGCCTGATCGTGAACCTTTCCGTCGTACCGCTCATTGGAAAAGAAAACCAGGTCATCGGGCGGCTGCTGATCTTCAACGACCTGACGGAGCGCGTGAACCTGGAGGACCAGTTGCTTCAGGCGGAAAAACTCTCGTCCATCGGTCTTCTGGCGGCGGGCATCGCGCATGAGGTGAACACTCCGCTGGCCGTCATCACCTCGACCGCTCAAATGCTGATGCGCGAATCGGATCCCGACGACCCGCGCACCGACCGTCTGGAGAAAATCGTCAAGCAGGCATTCCGCGCTTCGGAAATCGCCAACAACCTCCTGAAGTTTTCAAGGGTCGGAAGCAGCGAATTTGCTGATTTGGATGTCAACCGGGTCATCAGCGAAAGCCTCTCCCTGGTTGAGCCCATGCTCAAGGCCGCGCAGGTCACGGTCCATTCGAATTTGAAGACCGATTTGCCGCTTGTTTTCGGAAACTCCGGAAAACTCCAGCAGGTGTTTATGAATTTGATCATGAACGCGCGCGATGCCATGCCGCGGGGCGGGGAATTGACCATCGCCACGGCGTCGGAAAACTCCACGGTGCACGTGGAGGTGACCGACAGCGGCGTGGGCATCCCCGCAGACCACCTCAACAAAATTTTTGATCCGTTTTTTACCACCAAGGGCACGAGTAAGGGAACCGGACTGGGTCTTGCCGTGACCTACGGAATCATCCGCGAGCATTCGGGATCGATTCAGGTGGACAGCGTGGTGGGTCGGGGCACGACCTTCCGGCTGGAATTCCCCGTGACAAGGAAAACTGTGAATGTCCACTAAGGGCTCGATACTGGTCATCGACGACGAAACGGAAATCCGCGAAGGCCTGGCGGAGCTTCTGCGCGTGGAGGGGTATAAGGCCGATTCCGCCTCCACCGGCGAAGACGGAATGAAGCGGCTGGAAAACGGCCTCTTTGATCTGGTGCTGCTCGATATCAACCTGCCGGATCGCAATGGGCTCGATCTGCTTCAGGTCATCAAGCGCGAGAGTCCGGAAGTCGGCGTGATCATGATCACTGCCTACGCTTCCACGCAGATTGCCTTTCAGGCATCCAAGCAGGGCGCGGACAGCTATGTGACCAAGCCCTGGGATAACGACAAGCTTCTGCTGGAAGTCCGCAATACGCTCGACAAAACGCGCCTGCAACTTGAGAACATTCAGCTTCGCCGCGCTCTCAAGCGCTACGACCTGCCCAACATCGTCGGCAAGAGCGAGAAGATGCAGAAGGTGATGGACCTGATCACCCAGGTGGCGGCCAGCCGCGCCACCGTGCTGATCACGGGCGAGAGCGGTACGGGCAAGGAACTGGTCGCGAAGACGATTCACGCCATCAGCCCGCGCGCTGACCGGCCGTTTGTGCCCGTCAACACCGGCTCCATGCCCGTCGATCTGCTGGAGAGCACGCTCTTCGGCCACGTCAAGGGAGCGTTCACCTCCGCCATTGCCACCAAGCGCGGCCTTTTTGAAGTTGCCAACATGGGCACCATCTTCTTTGACGAAATCGGCACGGTGGGCGTGGAAACCCAGACCAAATTGCTGCGCGTCATTCAGGAGCGGGAGTTCATGCGCCTGGGCGGCACGGAAACCTTGAAAGTCGACGTGCGCATTCTTGCCGCCACCAACGCCGACCTGCGCAAAATGGTGGTGGAGGGCAAATTCCGCGAAGACCTGTTCTACCGCCTGAACGTCATAACTCTCAACCTGCCGCCCCTGCGCGAGCGCAAGGAAGATATTCCTCTACTGACCGAGCATTTCCTGCGCAAGTTCTGCGCTGAGAACGGCCGCGTGGGGCTTCAATTCACGCCCGAGGCGATGAAGCTCATGCTCGATTACTCGTGGCCGGGAAATGTGCGTGAGCTGGAGAACGCGGTTGAGCGTGCCGTGGTGCTGGCCTCCGGCACCATGCTGGGAACGGAGCTTATGCCCGAACAGATCATGCAGGGCGGGCCACACACCGCGGGAACGGTTCCAGCCGAATCGTTCGACGGCCGTTCGCTTTTCGAAATCATGGAAGGCGTGGAGCGGCGCGTCATTCTCGAAATGCTCGCACATACCAACTGGAGCCAGACCGACGCCGCCGACCGGTTCAAGATTCCTCTCTCCACCCTCAACCAGAAGATCAAGCGGCTGCAAATTGATGTGAAAAGGCGAAAGGATAACTAGCCCGGGTTTCTCGCTAGGTTTGGACGCGGGCGGAAGGGCGGGGCTTCAGAGGCTGCGGAAAAACGCATGATTGGCACCGTAGCGGCGACTTTACGTCGCCATAACTCCAATCCTCGCAGCACAGGTAAGGCGGGATAAACCCGCCGCTACGAGTTTTTCCGCAGCCTGTTCAGCCCCGCCGCAGTGGCGGCGCCCACTCCTACTCCGTCCCGCGCCCCGCGCAGCTTGCGACCGCAATCTGCGCGGGGCACATGAATAATCAAGAGGCCCTTATTACGGCGGGGCTGAAGCCCCGCCCTTCCATTACCATGTGAGAAATCCGGGTTAGAAAGGCGCGGTCATTGGATCCAGATTCCCGTCACGTTTCGGAAATGCTGAGTGGAGAAGAATAGTCCGGCGATCATAAGGGAGTTGTATCCGATGTGGAGTAGAACACTCGGGGCAAGCCGCCCGGTCAGACCGCGCGCCAGCGAGAACACGATGCCGACAATCAGAATGATGAAGGCGTGATTCCAGGCGCCCCAGTATTCCGGAATGTGCAGGCCCGCAAAGAGGATGGCCGTCGTCAGGACTGCAAACCTGACTCCCACGATGCGTTCGAACACGGCGAAGAGGACACCGCGAAAAACCAGTTCCTCCACAACCGGTGCGACAGCGATGGCAAAGGCTGCCAGAGCGTATGAGGTGGCTTGCGAGTCGAACATCTTCTCAAGTGGAAAGTCCTTCACATCCGGTTGCAGCCAGAGCGCCAGGTTCACCACAACCGCCAACCCGCACCCCGAGAAAAAGTAGCCGATGACCTGGCGCGGCGCCGGCGCTCTCCATCCCAGGGACCGCCAGAAAGGCTGGTGGTGCTGGATACGCGCGAGCAGAACCAGGAAGGCCAGGATGAGTTCGTAAAAGACCACTTGCAAAATGAGCAGGAAGATCGTGCCGGACTGCGCCGCCTCCGGACTCGTGCGCCAACCGGCCAGGGGCTTCAGAACGACGTAGCCAAACAATACCGCGAATTTTGCCGCGAGCAGAGCGAAGGGCGTGAAAATTAGAAGCCAAAGCAGATCGCGCGGCTGCCAGATTTCGCGTGGCCTGAGGGGCTGCGAAGCTGGTAGCGGGTCAGGGGCCGCAATCGGCGCCTCGGCGTTTGGCAAAGGTGGAATTACAGGTTCAGCCGGCATATTCACATCGAGCAGGGGAAAGTAGTTTGTCCCTTATGAACAGAGCATCCTTGCGTCCAGCAAGGTCAAGGGCGGCCCCAGTTCTTTGCGGCGCGAAGGAATTCGTCCGTAAGGTACATGCGAGGCATGCGTTTGCGGAGCGCCCGAACCCTCGCCATGAAGGC
>JASIKV010000502.1 GCA_030049455.1 Terriglobia bacterium | reverse complement strand
CCACGGGTATTGAGTGTAGGGAAGGTAAAACTCCTGGCGAGGCTCGATTGAGGGCCACTCGGTCAGGACGTTTCCGACCACTCCGGTCACGGTCAACCAGGGATAGTTGACTCCCCATATTTTGAGTCGTTTGCCAATGGGATTCTGGTCCGGCCACTGCTTGTGCGCCAACTCCGTGTTCACGATGACGACTCTCGTGGATTGCTGTCCGTCCTGGGCCGTGAAAAAGCGCCCCTCGCGCAGAGGTATCCCCATTGCGCGGAAATAATCCGGCCCGACGACCTGATAGTTGGCGTCAGGAATGCTGTTGGGGGATGGAGAGGGGTTTTCCTCAGTCACAAAACCCCAACCTTCCCAGCCTTCCACCGGCAAGCCGCGCGAAACGCTGGCAAACTCGACGCCGGGGAGAGCTTCTACACGTCTTAGCAGCTCAGTGAAGAAATCCGCCTGCACGTGCTGGTCCTTGTACTGCGGGCTCAGAAGCGGAACCCGCATGGTCAGCACGTTGCGGGCGTTGAACCCCAGGTCCACGCGGCCCATGTAAATCAGGGTTCGGATCATCAGTCCCGCCCCGACGAGGAGAACCAGAGCCAGGGCGAATTCGGTAACTATCAGATAATTGCGAACGCGATGGCGGCCTCTCCCGTCACCTCCGCCCCGGCCGCCCTCCTTCAGGGAGATTCCGAAATCTGGTACAGAAAAACCCAAAGCGGGCGCCAAGCCGGCAAGAATTCCGGTGGCGACGGTAACCAGGAGCGTAAAGGCCAGCACTCCACCGCTGAGTGAAATGTCTGAAAGGTCGGCGCCTTGCCAGAGGCCAAGTGAGGAGGCGTTTGAAAGCGCGGTCAGAACTCGAAGCGCCCACGGAGCAATGAGCAGCCCCAGGGTCCCGCCGAGCAAGGCCAGCATGGAACTCTCCATCAGGAATTGGCCGATCAACCGCGCTCGATTCGCGCCCAACGCTGTGCGAATGGCGACTTCCCGGCCGCGCCCCGCCGCTCGCGCCAGCATCAAATTGGCGACATTGGCGCAGGCGATGAGGAGAACAAATCCTACTGCGCCCAGCAGCACGGCAAGCGGCCTTCGAGCCTCACCTACGGCTTGATCGGGCAGGCTGACCAGGCCCACGCCCCATCCTTTATCTTCAGGAAACTGCTGCACGATGCGCCGGGCGATGGTTTCCATATCCGCCTGCGCCTGCACGATGCTGACGCCGGGCTTCAACCGCGCGATGGAAATGTACTGGTGATTCGTTCGCGAGGGATTGGAGAGATCGAGGCCGGGCATCCACAACTCCCCGCCCCACTGCCGCCAAAAGGGTGGAAAGTAGAATCCGGCCGGCATGACCCCCACCACCGTATAACTCTCGTCGTTGAGTGAGATCTGCTTGCCGATCACAGCGGAGTCGCCGCCGCAGCGTCGCTGCCACAAGCCGTAGCTCAGGATCACAACATGCGGCCCGCCCGGTTTGTCTTCCTCAGGCACAAAATCGCGCCCCATGAGGGGCTTTACGCCGAGAAGCGTGAAAAGATTCGAGGTGACCTGCTCGCCCCACACCTGCTCGGGATTGGGCGTCCCGGTAAGATTGATGGCCCTTTGCGGATTGATAGCCGCCATGTCCGTGAAGACATTATTCTGGCGACGCCAATCGAGAAAGTTGGCGGCCGAAACGATATTCCGATACCAGCCGCGCTGGGGATTCTGTTCCCAAACCATCACCAGCCGGCCGGCATCGTGATAAGGCAGCGACTTCAGTAAGACTGCGTGGACGACGCTGAAAACAGCGGTGCTCGCCCCGATGCCGAGCATCAGCGTCAAAACTGCCACTGTAGTGAAACCGGGATTCCTGGCCAGCATGCGCAGGCCGTAGCGCAAATCGGGAAGAAACGCTCCCATCGTAATATTCCTCGCCCATCAGTCCATGCGCATGGCCGTCAAGGGATCCAGCTTTGCGGCCCTGCGCGCAGGGACAAACCCCGCCAACAGCGCGGTAATGGCCAACAGGACGGCAACGCCCGCGTAAGTACTCGGATCGGTCGCCGTGGTGCCATACAAAAATGCTGACAACAATCGCGTCAACACAATCGATGCCACCATGCCCACAGCAAGCCCCATCAGAACCAGGCGCAAGCTTTCCATGAGAATCATGGCCAGAATCTTCCCCGGAGTCGCCCCCAGGGCCATGCGCATGGCCAATTCAAAATTTCTTTGGGACGTTGAGTGGGAAATCACACCGTAAGTTCCTACCATCGCCAGCAGAATCGCCACGCCCGCAAAGCTCACAAACAGCCACATCATTGACCGGGATTGCGAAGTGGATTCTGAGGTCATCTCCTGCATCGTTCGGACTTCGCCCAAAGGCAGATCCGGGTTCACAATGGCGGCAATCTGTTGCAGCGGGCTGACAAGTTGTCCGGGTTCGAGAGTGGTTCGAAGGATTAACGTCATCACTTTGGGGAGTTCCTGGCGAATGTCCTCCGACTGCGGGTAGGGCATGTAAACCGCGCCCGCGATGCCGCTGGGAGTGGTGTTGGCCAAATCGCGCTGGTGCACGTCACCTGCCACGCCCACCACGGTCCGCCAAGGCTCGCCGTCCCACACCGGCCGCAGGTGTTTGCCGATGGGGTTCTGGCCGGGCCAGAATCGGCGCGCCGTGCCCGCGCTGACCACCACCACCGGCTCGGATTCTTCCGTGTCCGTGTTGAAGAATCCCCTCCCTGCAAGCAAGGGGATGTGCATCAGGCGGAAGTAGCCGGGCGTCACGGCGCCCGCCCAGAGCATGGGGGCGGCTTCCGTTGCTGCGTTCAGCGGGTGGCCTTCCAATTCAACGGGGATTGAGGGGAACTGGCCATCCAACGGCACTGTGTTGGCGGCGGCTACTTCCGAAACCGCGGAGATGCCCTGCGCTCGCTGCAGCAGTTCAGCGTAGAGTGCGACGCAAGCCGCGCGCGTTTTGCACATATCCGGTGATGGCGAGAAACGCACGGTCGCCACCTGCTGGGGGTCAAAGCCGGGATTGGTTCCCGCCAGCCGCCAAAGGCTCTTGATTAAAAGTCCTGCGCTGACCCCAAGCACCACCGCTACAGCCACTTCGCCCGCGATCAATGTGCTGCGAGTGCGCAAGCTCGCTGTGCCCGCGGTGCGCCGCCCGCCGGTTTTCAGGGATTCCGAAAGACTGACCTCTGACAAGCTCAGAGCCGGCGCCAGCCCAAACGCCAACCCGGTGAGCAGCGCCAACACGCAGTTGAACGCCAGCACATTTCCATCAATTGAAATTCCCGCGGCGCCCGGGAGGTCTTGCGGCAGGGAGAGTTTCAGCACGTGGAGCGACGCGCAGGCGATGATCAGCCCAAGACCGCCCCCTGCAAGTCCCAGGATGACGCTTTCGGTCAGAAGCTGGCGAAGGATGCGGCGTCGCCCTGCGCCCAGTGCCGCGCGCAGGGAGATTTCCTTCCGGCGCGCCGTCGCGCGTGAGAGCAGCAGACCGGCCACATTCGCACACGCGATCAAAAGAACCAGCACCACTGCACACTGAAGGATAATGAGGCGCCCGCGGATTTCGCTCACCATGTCCTGTTGAAGTGGAAGGACAGTCGCATCCGCATTCCAGTTTCTGGCCATCGGATACGGAAACTGAGTGATGACCTTCGAAATCAGCGGGTGGAGCTCCGTCCGCGACTGGCCGAGCGTTGCCTCGCCGCGCAATCGGGCAATCAAGGGCATGAAGTTGGTGTTCCAAAAATCAAAGGAGTTGCGCGGATCGAATTCAAGCGGAACCCAAAGTTGCGTGCTGCGGGATAAGAACCCAAAAGCCGGCGGCATCACCCCGATGACTTGACGGTCCACGCCGTCGATTCTCAGCACGCGGCTCAATACACCGGGGTCGCCGGAGAAGGTTCCTTTCCATAGGGAATCACTCAGGATCACCAGCCGATCATTGCCGGGTTGGTCTTCGCCCACGGTGAAGGTGCGCCCCAACTCCGCACCCACTCCCAGCAGTGAAAAGAAATTGGCGGATACCTCCATGCCATTCAGGCGTTGCGCCTCGCCTTCCCCGCTCAGGCTCAAGGCGCGCTCATCGGTGTGGGCCGCTATCGTCATCGTTTGCGAGCCGGCTTGCAGCCCTGTGATTGCGCCTTTGGGATAGTAGCCGGTGATCCTTACCAGCCGGTCCGGTTGCGAGTAGGGCAAAGGCTTCAGGAGCACGGCGTTGACCACACTGAAGATGGCGGAATTGATTCCAATCCCCAGCGCCAGAGTGGCTGCCGCCACCAGCGTGAAGCCGGGATTCTTGGCCAGAATGCGCAGGGTGAAGCGCAAATCGTGAAGGAAAGTGTTCATTTTCTTTTCTCACTCATATCGAAGCGCCACGATGGGATCGACTTTCATGGCCCGGCGCGCCGGAATGAAGCTGGCGGCCAGGGCTACTCCCATAAGAATCAGGGAGACGCCGATAAACGTCGGCGGATCGAGGGGCTTGACGCCAAAAAGCATGCTGGAGATGAACCGATTGAGCCCGAGTGCACCGAGTATGCCGATTCCCACGCCGGTGATGACCAGCGCGGATCCATGCCCCAGAACCAGCCGGAGCACGTCGCGCCGCTGCGCTCCCAGCGCCATGCGAAGTCCAATCTCATTTGTCCGGCGCGCTACCGCATACGACATCACGCCATAGAGCCCAATGGCGGCAAGCAGAAGCGCCAGCCCTCCGAAACAACTTGCCAGTGCGGTAATCAAACGGTCCATGCCCAGCGAGCGGTCCACCAATCCCGACATGGTCGAGATTTCGATTGGCGAGAACGCTGGGTTGGTCTCTTGCACGATCCTGCGGAGCGATTTGCCGATGCTCTCCGCGTCACCCGCGGCGCGAATTTCAAAGGAGACTGTGGGGTGATCCCAAAGCGGATTGAAGATAGGGATGAAAATTCGCGGCCGGATTGGCTCGCGCAGGCTGTGGAATTTGGCGTCGCCCACCACGCCCACGATTTCCATTTCGCCGGGATTGCCCGGGAAGGTGTCCCACAGGTGCTTTCCCAGCGGGTCGGTGTGGGGGAAGAATTGGCGCACGAACGCCATGTTGACCACCGCGGTGCGCAGCGCAGGCGCGCTGTCTTGCGGGCCGATTTCGCGCCCGCGCAGCAGGGGAATCCCCACGGTGGAAAAGTAGCCGGGGCCCACGTGGTCCATGCGAGAGTGGAGTTCCTCTCCGGCCTTCACCGTGTAGCCCTCCACGGCGATGGGGTCGCCGGAGTCGGAGTTCTGAAACAAGCCGTTGCTGGAGAGAGTGGCGGAGCGCACGCCCGGAATGGCGGAAAATCTGGCCAGCAAGTCCTGACCCAGCCGAGTGAAGGCCGCGCCCTGGTACCCGCCCGGGGCGGCGTCGAGCCGAAACAGCAGAAGCCGATCGCGATTGTAGCCAAGCCCGGATTCGCTCAATTCCGCCAGGCTGTGAATGAACAGCCCCGCCGCCACCAGCAGCATCATGGAGATCGCCACCTGCGCAATGACCAGCGACTTGCCGGTGGACAGAAATCCGCGGGAAGTTCCGCCCGTGCGCGCGTCGGAGGCGGACTTCAAAACCGGCGAGACATCCAGATACGTGCCGCGCAGGGCGGGGATCACTCCGAAAAGCGCGGTGGTGAGCGCCGCGACGGCCAGCGTGAATGCCAGCGTGCGCGCGTCCACGCCCACGGCAAGGTGGGCCGATTCCTGGCCAATGTCGAATCCCCCAATCTGCCTGATCAGAAGCTTGTCAACCCAATGAGCCACGACCACGCCGAATGCCGCCCCTCCCGTTGCCAGAAGAAAACTCTCCAGCAGTAGCTGCCGCACCAGCCGCCCGCGCCCGGCGCCCACCGCCATGCGAACGGCAAATTCCTTTTGCCGCGCCGTGCCGCGCGCAAGCAGCAGATTGGCCACGTTGGCGCAGGCAATCAGGAGGACAAAGGCAGCGATGCCCATCAAAACTTTCAGGGGATTGCCGAACACTTCGTGCAGCAGGGAAGATCCCCGGCTGCCGGGTACGACGTTGATCTGCTGATTGAGATAATCGCTGCGGTCCTTTGGAGATCCGGATGGGCCCAGCGAGCCGGTCAGATAATTGCGGAAAGCCACATTGATGGCCGCGCGGGACTGTGAAACCGTAATTCCCGGCTTCAAGCGCGCCATCACCTGAAGCCATATGTATTGATTACCCAGCGCAAGCGGGGGCGCCAGCATATCCCGCCCCGGATAAACTGCGTCCTGCATCATTAACGGAATCCAAATGGCCGGCGACTCACCCACGGTTGTGCCGTTGAATCCGGGCGCGGCCACTCCGATGATTTGAAACGAAGTCTGGTGTATGCGGATGGTCTTGCCCAGAATTGCCGGGTCAAGGTCGAAACGCTCTCTCCAAAAAGCGTGGCTGATCACGGCCACGGGCGATGCCCCGCGAGCACGGTCCACTTCGCTCGTAAACGTCCCGCCAATCGCCGCGCCCACTCCCAGCGTTGAAAAGTAGTCGCCACTCACAAGCTGCACGCGCTCGGTTTCGGTTGCGTCCGCATCAGCGCCCGGGGAATTGCCAATCGTGACTGCCTCTTTTGGCGACTCACTGTCAGCGGCGAATAAGCCGGAGAATACGTCATTGTGGTCGTGCAGATATTGAAATTCAGCGAAGGTCAGAAGCGAGCGGTCTCCGGACTCCTCTCCGTAAGAACTGCCATGGGCGTCGGGGTCGGTCAAAAGCACCAGTTGGTTTGGCGCCTTCACGGGAAGCACGCGAAGCAGCACGGCGTCCAGCACGTTGAAAATGGCGGTGTTGGCGCCGATCCCCAACGCCAGCGTCAGCACCGCCACGGCGGTGAAGCCGGGATTTTTGGCCAGCATCCGCAACCCGAAACGAAAATCCTGAAACAGTGTGTTCATGCCAGCTCCTTATTCGTACCGCAAAGCCTGCATGGGGTCGATTCTGGTTGCGCGGCGGGCGGGAACGTAGCAGGCGAGCAGGGCCACGGCAACCAACACCAGGGAAATTAGCGCGAAGGTCAGCGGGTCGGCGGGCTTGACACCATACAGGAGCGAAGAGAGCAATCGCGTGCTCAGAAACGCGCCGGCAAGTCCAAGCGCCAGTCCCACGCCGGCCAGGCGCATGCCGTAGGCAAGAATATCGCGCAGAACCTTGGCGGGCGTCGCGCCCAGCGCCATGCTGATTCCGATGTGGCGCGTGCGCTGTGCAACCACATACGACAGAACGCCGTAAATTCCCACCGAGGAAAGCAGCAGAGCGAGAGCGGCGAATACACAAAGCAGGAACGTGTCGAAATGCGATTCTTCGAGAGTGCTGGAGATGTTCTCGCGCTCGGTGGAAAGGTTGTAGAGGGGCACGCCGGGGGCGATCGACGCCACGGTGGTTCGCAGTTCGCCGGCGGGGAACACTCCATCATGAGTGCGAACCACCAGGTCCATGGTTCGCCCGATCCAGTCCCACGCCGTGGCGGGCATTTGGGCCATGGGAAGATAAAACTGCGGTTGGACCTGGCGGTCCAGGCCCCAGGCGCGCACGTCGCCGACAACACCCACCACCTCGTGCCACACCGGGTCCAGGCGGCCCTTGGGCCCCGATTCGCAGCAAGCAAAGCGTTTGCCGATGGGGTCCTCGTTCGGCCACATGGTTCTCGCCAAGGTTTCGTTGATAATGGCCACCAGAGCTTTATCGCGCGTATCGAGGTCGGTGAACTCCCGCCCGGCCTTCAGTGGAATGCGCGCGGTAGAGAGATAACCGGGCGAAACGATTTGCAATTGAGAATCCACAACGTTGGTTACGTCGAGTGACTTGCCTTCAGGAATCAAACCATTGCTGCTCCATCCCAGCGTCAGCGGCGCGCGCGAAACCACTCCCGCCGATTCCGCGCCGGGCAGCGCGGCAACAAATTCGATCATCCGCTCAAAGGTCTGCCGCGCCACGGCCGGATCGTGATAGGTGGCATTGGGCAGCCCCACACGCCCCACGATCAAATTCGAAGCATCAAAGCCCGGGTCGAGGCGCGAAACCGCCAGCGCGCTGCGAATCAGCAATCCCGCTCCGGCCATCAGCATCAGAGCGAGGGCGACTTCTCCGACCACCAGCGTGGCGCGAATGGGGTCGCGGCTGGCCCGCGCGGTGGCGCCGCTTTCGGCAAAAGCCTCGCTCAAGTGGGCGGAAGCCGAGCGCAGCGCGGGCGCAAGGCCGAAGAGAAAACTTGAGAACAGCGTTACGAGGAAGGCAAATTCCAGCGTCCTGGGGTCAACGGCCGCCTGGTCAAGGCGCGGAACGCGGGCGGGGCCGTAGGCGGCAATCCACGATACGCCCCAATATGCAAAGAAAACGCCCAAGGCGCCGCTGGCCAATCCCAAAACCAGGTTTTCCGCCAGAAGTTGCCGCACGATCCGCCGCGGGGAGGCTCCCAGCGCCGCGCGCACCGCGATTTCCTTCTGCCGCGCGCGCGCCCGCGCCAGTTGCAGGTTGGCAATGTTGGCGCAGGCAATCAGCAGCACAAATCCCACAGCGCCCAGCAGCATGCGCAGGGCCGGCCGCTGCTCACCCAGCAGCGAGGTGGAGAGCGGCGTGGCGCGGTAGCCGCGATCCTTGTCGTCCAGCGGATATTGCTGCTGCAATCTTTGCGCAATCACGTTCAGTTCCGACTGCGCCTGCCCCAGCGTCACGCCGGGTTTCAGCCGGCCAATCACGCTCAGGTAATGATCGTCATGGTCTGCGCGTTGCTGGGGAGTAAATGCCACGGGAAGCCAGACGTCGCTTTTCAGCAGCAGCGGATCGAATGAATTCGGCATAACACCGATCACCGTAAAAGGCACATCATTGATCTTCAGTTGCTGGCCCAGCGCGGTAGGCTCACCTTGCAGGTACTTTCGCCATAAGCGCTCGCTGATCACCACGACATGCGGGCGGCCCGGAGCGTCTTCGTCCGCAGTGTAGACGCGCCCGGCGAGCGGCTGAACTCCGAATGTGGCGAAATAATCCGCCGTGGCATACTCGCCTTGCACGCGCTCGGGAGCGTCGGGCGTGGCCAGATTGAAGCCGGCATTATTCGAAGCGCAGAGGTTTGCGTAGGAGGCGCTTTGGCTTCTGATGTCGAGGTAATTCCCGACGGAGAGCCCCGGGTAGATGCCTTTCCATTGTTCCTGAAGATAGACCAGGCGCGAGGGGTCAGAAATCGCCAGCGGCTTGAGCAGTACGGCATTCACGACGCTGAAGATGGCGGTATTGGCGCCGATTCCGAGCGCCAGTGTGAGCACGGCTACGACCGTGAAGCCGGGATTCTTGGCCAGCGTGCGCAGGCCATAACGAAGGTCAAGCATCACTGTGCCCATGCCCCACCTCGAACGAAAGGTGCATTCCGCCACTTCCCCAAGCCGCATCTGCACTTACTGGTAAGTTTGCAATGCACCTTCGACGCCAATTTGGTCGTCGGGTAAGCCGAAGTTTATCTATGAGATACAGGCAAAGGTCGGGTGAAATCGGTGCATCGGTTGTCCGCTCATGGAATTAAGGTGTCCGCATTTGGGACGCCAAATGACGTGTGGTTCCTCACCACGGAGTTATCAAAAATTCGAGAGGAAACTGTGGCAATATGCTCCGGACACCGTGCGAGGGCTTTGCCAAGCGTACTGAAGGAGCCGCGATGAATCCCGACGCCAGGAAACTATCTGCAATGGGCCTTCCAGATTCCAACCAGCCCAAGGCGTTCGGTCGCCTCCGGTCACTCGGCATGGGAATCTTTCTCGCCTTTCACTGGGCGTTGGTGTGTGGCGCGGCATACTCCCAAACTCTGGAAGTCAGCCCCACTCGTGTGCTCTTTGACGAGCCGGCGGTGATCCGTGCGGGCGGCCTCAACGCGGGCGAGCACGTGACGATTCAGGCAGACCTTGTGGATGGCAACGCAAAGCAATGGGCCTCGGAAGCCGAGTTCGTTGCGGACGAGCGCGGAGTGATCGATACCTCGAAACAAGCGCCCGTGAAAGGCTCCTACCAGGAAGTTTCAGCCATGGGCCTGATCTGGTCAATGAAGCCGGAGGAAAAGCACGTCCCGGCGTATGGAGCTCCGCACGCGCAGGCGCCGCAGATCATCAGGTTCCATTTGCTGAAAGGCGGCCAAGCCGTCGCTGACGCCCAGCTTCAGCAGGACGGAGACGCGGAGGGCGTGCAACGGGTGAAGGTGACCGGAGAATTGGAAGGCGTACTGTTCTTGCCCGACACGCACGAACGGCGCCCCGGAGTGCTGGTGGTGGGTGGGTCGGAAGGGGGCCTGCCGGTGCGCAAGGCGGCTTGGCTGGCCTCACGCGGATATGTTGCCTTTGCACTCGCTTATTTCCGCTACGGCAAATTACCGTCACAACTGGCGGACAT
>JASIKV010000501.1 GCA_030049455.1 Terriglobia bacterium | reverse complement strand
GGGCCGAATCCACAATGGGTTTATGTGGCGGACACGAATGAGTTGATGCGCTTTCCGTATCGCAACGGCGACTTGCACGCGCGCGGGCAGGCAGAACACCTGATCGATCTGCCCACGGGCGGCCACTCCACGCGTGACATTCAGTTCACTCCGGACGGCAAGAAGATGTTCGTGTCGGTGGGCTCCGGCTCGAACATCGACGATCCGGATACGACGCCCGGCGAAAAGAATCGGGCTGACGTGCTGGAGTTCAACCCCGACGGCACGGACCTGCGAGTATTCGCATACGGCATTCGAAACTGCGTTGGAATGGCGGTCAATCCAATCACCGGTGAGTTGTGGTGCTCCGTCAACGAACGCGACGCGCTCGGTGACAACCTGGTCCCCGACTACATTACCCACGTGCAGGAGGGCGGCTTCTATGGCTGGCCGTGGTGGTACATGGGCGGCCACCAGGATCCCCGGCACAAGGGCAAACACCCGGAGCTGAAGGACAAGGTCATTACTCCCGACGTGATCCTGAATCCCCACAATGCTTCGTTGGAGATGACTTTCTACAGCGGCAAGCAGTTTCCCGCCGAATATCAGGGCGACATCTTCGCCTGCGAGCACGGTTCCTGGAACAAGGCCGTGCGCGTGGGCTATGAGCTGATTCGCGCGCCGCTTCACCAGACAGGACACGCCAGCGGCGAATTCGAGGATTTTATGACAGGGTTCGTTGTGGACAACGGGCACGTATGGGGCCGGCCCGTGGGCGTGACCACCGCGCCGGATGGCTCACTGCTTGTGAGCGACGATGGAACGAACTCCATTTGGCGCATCACCTATAACGGCGACTGATTTTCATCTTTACCCGAACTCGCGGTCTATCCTCGATCGGTGGAATGTACGAAACGGAATCCAAGGAGAGATGACGATGAGGTTTGCGAGACCGGCCTTGCTTATCGCCTTAACGTCGGTGGCCGCTTGGACCCAACTTCGTATTGGTGAACAGAAACTTGAAGCCAGCACGCTTTTCAACACGGCTGCCGATGGAGACGCGTCTACCACCGGGATATTGATCGGCGACGAGAAATCGCAGCCGGAGAGCCTGACGGTGGCGCCGGACGGAACCTTAATCGTCGGTAGCGCCAGCTCGCCCTACGTCTACAAACTGCGCCCAGGTTCGACCACAGCGGAGAAGTTCATCGACGTGAGCTCGGAACCGGCCGGCACCTTTTTCTTTGGCATGCTTGCCGATGGCCGCACCCACACATTATGGACATGCCAGCTCACCCCGGTGCCAGGCACATCGCCGGTGAAGCGTCGCACCGCGCTGCGGAGTTGGGACCTCGCCACGGGCGCCCCAAAGATTCGTTGGGATCTGCCTGGCGACAACACCACTTGTAACGATTTTTCCATTGGACCGGATAAGGCGCTGTACGTCACCGACACCGCTAATGGCAAAATCTACCGGCTACCTCGCGGCAAGGCCAAGGCGCAACTCTTCCTGGAAGATATGGCCAACCTTCATGGCATCGACGGAATCACTTTCTTGAACGGCACGCTGTACGCAAACAATGTGATCACGAGCAAGATCTACCGGATCCCGATTACCGCGGGAAAGGCCGGGCAACCCGTCGAAATTCAATTGGACCAGCCAGTGCTAGGCCCGGACGGCATGCGCGCCGCCAACGGGAAGCTGCTGGTTGCGGAGAACAAGAGCGGAAAGATTTCTGTAATCACCCTCGACGGCGACAGAGGCAGCGTAACGGTCATCAAGGAAGGGCTCAAGACGCCAACCGGAGTCGAGCCGGCCGGCGACTTGATCTGGGTTACCGAACGCGCCGCCGGCAAGGTATGGCCACTTCCTGCGCCGAAGTGACGAATCCCCGCGGGCGCTGGAGCGGCAGCTTTCGATTCGGGCTCGCCCAGTTGAGTACCCCAGCCGTATGAAGCGCCGAAGAACACCCGTTGCTCTGTTGGGCGACGGGGTCTTTTACAGCAGCGATCCACGATTAGCAATCTTTGGCCAGGAAACCCAGCGATCTCAAGTGGCCCTGTTTCCCATGAGCACATAGGGATTAGTAATGTCGATTCCTCTCGACGAACTAACCTACCCGGGGTGATTCATACGTGGTTGATAACCCCTCAAGCGAGTTTGGACTGAAAAGTCGCCTTCCCATGCTAGACGTCGCTTGCGCGTACAGCGCCATGTTTCGATGTGTGAACTATGAGTCCTACCACCTCCCGCCAGAGGAGTTGTGCACTGGCCGCAGCACTTGGTGCCATTAATCGTGAATAACGGCGTAATGTTTACCTGACACGGTTTGCTTGCACGGATTCTCGGTGCGCAACTCTTCTGACCGAGGCCCTTAGCTGACGGACAGAATTCAATCTAAGCGATTTGCCAGCAACCTGGCCGCGATGCCCTGTTCTGGCTTGCCATTTATTTGAGCAGTCCATGCTCGCGGAACAAAAACGCCCAATGCAGGGGCCACACTCTCTTAGACGAGCGCTCGCTAGGCTAGTGAACCGAAAAGACACGTATTCCTAAACTCCGGCCTTTGAGCGCGCGGCGAATGGCTTCGCTAGAGAGCGGCGCTGAAAACGAGTGCTCGGGAAACTTACGAGCACGCTTTGAAGCATTTGAACGGAGCCTTCGGAAGACGCCTGATCTGCCATATAGACGCGCCGGATGTGGCCGCCTGCCAGATGGCTCGTGCTGAGAAAGCGGCGGGCGCC
>JASIKV010000500.1 GCA_030049455.1 Terriglobia bacterium | reverse complement strand
GAAGTCGGCACCGGCGTGACCCTGGCGAGCGTGGAGAGCGTTCGAGACAACATTCTGAACCTGCGCATCGACCAGGAAACCTCGCAGCAATCCAGCCTGGACTCCTACGTCGATGCCATGAATCAGGTTCAGGCGCTCTTTAATGAAACCCAGGGCACCGGCTTGCAAACCGACTTGAGCAATTTCTTCAACAGCTTTCAATCGCTTTCCACCGACCCGACAGACTCTTCGCTCCAGCAGTCGGTCATCATCGCCGGCCAGGACCTTGCCCAGGCGTTCAACGAGACCAGCCAGAATCTCTCGACCATCCAGCAGGGCCTGGACCAGTCGGTGGTGCAAACAGTTCAACAGGTCAATCAACTGACCTCGCAAATCGCCAATCTGAACCAGCAGATTCAGCAAGTCACCAATTCCGGGCAAAACGCCGGCAGCCTGGTCGATGAGCAGAACGAAGACTTGACGAACCTCTCAAACCTCATCGACACCTCCGTGATCACGGCCAATAACGGCACGGTTTCGGTCACCACCTCGAGTGGGTCGCTGCTGGTTTCCGGCGATGTCAGCTCCAACCTGACCACGCAAATCAACACCGCCACGGGGATGCACGATGTCTATGACAACGGCACGGACATTACTTCCACGATCGCCGGGGGACAGCTGCAGGGGCTCATCAGCGCCCGCGACAATTCCATCCCCTCCGCCATGTCTTCGCTGGATAATCTGGCCGCTGGGCTGATTTCCGCGGTGAACACACAACAGACGGCGGGGTACGACGCGAACGGCAACCCGGGCGTTGACTTCTTCACGCCTTTTACACCCTCCACGCCCGGTTCGAATGCCGGGGCTGCCGCCACCATGAGTGTGGCGCTGACCAATCCCGACCAGGTTGCGGCCAGCGGCACCGGCTCCAGCGGAGACAATTCCAACGCCATCGCCCTGGCCAATCTCCAGAACGCCACGATGGTGGACGGCCAAACCGCCGGGAATTACTACTCCAACATGATCGACAAGGTGGGCAACGAAGTCTCAAACGCTACTTCCCAGCAGGAAGCGGTCAGCCTGGTTTTGCAGCAGCTTACCAACCAGCAATCCGCTGTCTCCGGGGTCTCGCTGGATGAGGAAGCGACCAACCTGGTGATGTACCAGCGCGCCTATGAGGCCTCCGCGCGCGTCATCTCCGTCGTCGATGAACTCACCAGCGACACCATCGATATGTTTACGCCGAGTTAAAACTTATGGGCATACGCGTCAGTCCGGATGTTTATAGCGTGATCCTGAGCGGTTTGCAGCAGACCACGCAAACCGACGATCAGACGTTAGAGGAACTCTCCACGGGGCAAAAGCTCAATGAGCTCTCTGACAACCCGGCTGAGGCGGCTTCGCTCGTCACCCTGCGCTTCCAGAATGACGCCGACACGCAATACCTCCAGAACATCTCGACGGTTACCGGCTCGATGAACGTCGCGGATTCCGCGCTGAGTTCCGTCGTGGAAGCCCTGACCACGGCGCAGTCGGTGGGCACGGAAGGCGCGGGCGGTACGCTCAATTCCTCCAACCTGCAAGCCCTGGCGCAGCAAATCCAGGGGATTCAGCAGGAAATCATGGGCCTGGCAAATACTTCCTACAACGGTGAGTACCTTTTCGCCGGCACCGCCACCACTACGCAGCCCTATGTGGCCGACTCCTCCTCGTCTTCGGGAGTGACCTACAACGGAAACAACAACACCAACAGCGTGGAGATTTCTCAGGGTGAGGCCATGCCCACCAACCTGCCGGGAAGCCAGATCTTCAGCAACTCCACCAACGATGTGTTCCAATCCCTTCAGGACCTGTACAACGCCCTGAACACCGACGGCGATATCTCCAGCGCCACAGCCGAAGTCCAATCGGCCTTGAACTACGTCAGCCAGCAGCAGACTTTTTATGGCAATTCAGTGGACCGGCTGCAGAGCGCCCAGACCTTCCTGACCCAGCAACAAACTCAATTGACCGAAACCCAAAGCAACATGCTGGACGCCAACATGGCCCAGACGGTCACCACCCTGACTCAGGCCCAGACCACCCAGCAAGCCCTGCTGGATGCCGGAGCCAACATTTCGCAATTGGATTTGTTTGATTACCTGCCGACGAATTACTAAGCCTGCCGAGGGGACCTGCAATTTGCCGCAGGGACGGTATTCTTACAGATTCAGGAGATTTCCCGAAGTGAGGTGGCCCAGGCGCGCGCGGCTGTCAGATTCGCCCGCACATTTTCCAGGCGAGCCTTTTCCGCCAAAAGCGAAAACTGCAGCGTTTCCATAACGCCGCGCAGGGTCTTCAGATTGTCGCGATATTTCAATACTTCGTATTCAGCCTCGCGCGCCTGGGCCGGGGGCCGGATTCCCGTAGATAAGGATTTGGAAACCTCATTAAGGCGGAGGTTAACCTTGCCGAGCCGGCGGACGGCCCCGCGCGACTCCACGACCTTCTCCCCTTTTTGCGCGACCTGCTCGATAAAATCCTGAAAATCCTTGTTGGCCAGCCGGATTGTGTTCAACAACTCGTTGTTCATGGAAGCGCTCCTTCGCGCCTCCATATTAAATCGGCACAAAAGCCCCCGGCTTTAACCCCTGTCTGCCGCCCGGTCAGTTTTTCCCCGCCAAAGGCTTGGCAATTTCGTCCAGAAGATCGGGCTTGCTCTCATCCCGCACCAGGCGGGGGAATTTTGGCCCGCCGTGGTAATTCACGGCAATCACTCGATAATAGTCGTCGTTGACGACCAGGAAATGGATGGGCTCGTCGCCCTGCATGGCCGCTTTGATGGCATCGCTGAGCACGTCGGGTGTGTAAACCCGGTCATTGATGGCCATCACGCGCATGCCGGGCACGATCCCCGCCTGATAGGATGGGCCATCGTACAGCGATTCCTGCACCGTCCCGTCCGTACCCAATCGCAGGCCGATGGAGTAAACCTGGTTGGCGCCGCCGCCAAACCGCCCGCCACCACCGCCGCCACCGCCCGGACCGCCGCGCGGACTGGGCGGCCGGTCCGACATCTCGAATTTCCAGCCGCCCCGCTCGATTCCCCCCGCAGGCGCCTCCGCCGAAGTGGAAGTCAGGCGCTCGTGGAAATATCCCGCCCAATCGTAGGGAACCACGGCCTTCAATGCGGCAACCAGCTCGTCAAACGTGTAGGGCTTCACTTCCGGGCCGCGATTGGGTCCGCCGTAAAAGGCATGGCAGAAATCCTCAAACGATTTCGCGCCGTGAGATTCGTCGTGAATGATGGTGGCGACTTCGAGCCAGATCAGATCGCCCTCAGGGTAGTAATCCGTGCCACGGCGCAGATCCATCCAGCCGCCGCGCCCATAGGCTGATCCACCTTCTACGGCGTCGGCAGTATCCTGCAGGGGACGCCAGGTGCGGCCGGGGCGCCCCGGCCCCATCTCCGCGACGGTGTTGGCCAGGTCGTCGCGATATTGCTCCGCCGTCCACATTCCGCTGCGCGCCGCAAGAAGCGGACCCAGGTAGGATGTCAGGCCCTCGTAAACCCACAGCAGGTCGGTCCTCATAGGAACTTCGTAGTAGGGCACGGCAAGGTCCGCGGGGCGGCGAAACTTCCCGTTCCAGGAGTGGACGTATTCGTGCCCCAGCAGACCGGCCACGCTGCGGCGGCCTTCTGGCGTCAGCAGGGCGCGTTCGCCCACGCGGCTGTCATCGCATTCATTGTGCTCCAGCCCGAAGTGGGCCACGTGGTCGCTGAGGGTCAGCAGGAAGTGATAATCGCGGTAATGGTGAGCGCCAAAAACCTTGCCTGCTTCGGCCACCATGTTGGTCATGCCCTTTTGCACTTCCGGAGACACGTCGATGGCCGCGGCGCTGTCGGCCACCAAATCGAGTTCGTGATGGATGGGCTCGCCCGGCGGCGTGATGTCGATGGCCTTATAGAACTCGCCGGCGATGACCGGCGAATCCACCAGGCGGTCGAGCGATACGGGCTTGAAGGTAATCTCGTCGCCCGACTCGTTCTCGACCGGCAAGGGGGTTCCGTATTTCCAGCCGGAGGGCAGTTTCAACGTGGGCTTGAGGATCGTGTTCTCTGCCCGCGTCCATGCGGGATAAAGAAAGTTCTGGTTC